>NZ_JABZXW010000038.1 GCF_015265375.1 Rothia sp. (in: high G+C Gram-positive bacteria) | reverse complement strand
GACCGGCGCGCTATACACTTCCTTCGCTCCTGCAGGAGCAAGGAACATACCGCCTCGACCCGTCCAACCCAAGCCGCATCCTAAACCCTTAGCTCAGCCTCCACATCCCAACCCCAAAATAAAAAGCCCCAAACCGTGAAGTCCGGGGCTTGTGGAGCGGCTGACGGGAATCGAACCCGCGTATCAGGCTTGGGAAGCGTGCGCTCTACCATTGAGCTACAGCCGCATCTTTTTCAGTGTATCGCGCTTGCTTGCTGGGGTGAAATATGTTGCGGCGCTTGTTGGCGGCGCGGCCGGGGTGGAAATGTGATGTAGGCCTGTGTGCTGGGGCTGGTGGATGCCTGCACGTGGGTGGTGTTTGCCAGGTATCCTTTAAGCGTGCTTATTTCAGATCGCGATATTCGTCAAGAGATTGCTGATGGGCGCATCGTTCTTGATCCGTTCGATGAGTCGATGATTCAGCCTGCAAGTGTGGACGTGAGGATTGATCGTTTCTTCCGTCTGTTTGATAACCATAAGTACCCGCATATTGATCCTGCTCAGCCGCAGGAGGATTTGACGCGCCTGGTTGAGGTGGCTCCTGATGAGCCGTTTATTTTGCATCCGGGTGAGTTTGTGTTGGGTTCTACGTATGAGAAGGTGACTCTGCCTGATGATGTGGCTGCCCGTCTGGAGGGTAAGTCGTCGTTGGGTCGTTTGGGTTTGTTGACTCACTCTACGGCTGGTTTTATTGATCCTGGTTTTTCTGGGCATGTGACGCTTGAGTTGTCGAATATGGCGACTTTGCCGATTATGCTGTGGCCGGGTTCTAAGGTTGGTCAGTTGTGCTTCTTCCGTTTGAGTAGCCCGACTGAGCATCCGTATGGTTCTGGTGCGTATGGTAACCGTTACCAGGGTCAGCGTGGCCCGACTGCTTCGCGTAGTTATTTGAATTTTCATCAGACGATGATTCCTGCGGATAGTTCTGTGGAGTCTTAGTCTTTCCCGCTTTGGGGTGCGGGCGTGCAGGCTGTGTGTTTGTGCGCCCGCGTTGGGCGGTTTTTTCGCCTGTTTGTGCTCGTGCGTTCACTCGCGTGCGGGTTTTTATCTCTCACTCTCTAAGGATTTTTTATGGATCTGAAGCCTGTTGTTCTGCGTGTTGCTGGCGCGGAAGTTTCTGTGTATCTGATTGATATGTCGGACTCTTTTGTGGAGCGTTTTAAGAAGGCGTGGGAGCCTCTTGCTCCGGAGTTTTTTGATACTCCTGATGAGGCGTATGCTTCGTTGTCTCGTTTTGATCAGGTGATGCTGGTGCATGCGCCGACTGATGAGTCGGTGATGGATTTGGCGAATCCGCTGATGGGTCCGTTTGATAAGGTGTCGACGCTGCGTGTGGCTGATGATGATTCGGGCATGCAGGATTTGACGAGCCGTATTACGTTGGCGATGATTGAGCAGCTGGTTGGTCGCGGTGTGATGCTGCATGCGGCTGTTATTGGTGACCCTGAGTCGAAGCGCGCTGTGGCGCTGGTGGGTGTTTCTGGTAGCGGTAAGACGACTGCGTCGCGTTTCTTGGGTTCGAAGTTTGCGTACCTGACTGATGAGACTGCGATTATTTCGGATGAGGGTGTTGTGTCCCCGTATCCGAAGCCGCTGTCTGTGATTGTTGACCCGAATGCGCCGAAGGATCAGCAGAACCCGGTTGATCTGGGCCTGAACGTGGTTGATCGTGATGACCTCAGCTATAAGCTGTCGCGTATTGTGTTCATTTCTCGTGATGAGTCGGCGTCTGAGCCGTATTTTGAGCGTGTTCCGTTGCATGAGGCTCTGGTGTTCTTGAGCGAGCAGAGCTCTGGTTTGGCGCGTCACCCTGAGGGTGTTGTGTCGCTGGCTAAGCTGGTGGAGCGTTGCGGCGGCGTGTGGCGCCTGGTGTACTCGGAGATTGAGGACACCCTGCCGCTGGTTCAGGACCTGCTGAATGGCGGTGAGCTGCCGAACGCTGATGAGGTTGAGAAGCTGGAGAAGTACACGGTTGAGGATCACCTGCCGGGTGTTTTCTTGAACGGTACGATTGCGGTTTCTCGTATGCCGGGCACTTCGGGCGTGCGTGTGGGTGAGGACGGCCCCTTCTTGCTGCTGTGCGATACTGAGCTGAATGAGCTGTCTGAGTTCGCGGCTGAGTGCTGGCTGCAGGCTGAGGGCGACATTTCGTATGATGACCTGTTTGCGCGTCTGGCTGAGATCTTTGAGGGTCTGCCGGCGGAGGCGTATGACGAGAACCTGAGCGCTTTGGCGGCTGGTTCGATGCTGTGGGTTCGTGTGATTGATGATCCGCTGATTGATGACGCGACCTGGGCTCAGCTGACGAGCGATGAGGTTCTGGACGAGGAGGAGCAGCAGATTTCGCTGGAATCCTCTGAGGATGCTGTCTCTGATGATGAGGATGACGTGGTGGAGGACTAGCCACCGCGGTTCTCCGCTGGTGAGCGCCGGTTGATAAGCACTGCCGAATAAGTACTGCTTAAGCACGAAGGAGGGGCGGGTAGAAGAATTATCTTCTACCCGCCCCTCCTGTTGTGTTTGCGAGGTTGCGTTTGCGGGGGTTTGCAAGGACGCTTAGCCCCGCGACGCCTTACTGAGTAGCATTACTGGCCAGCCTTGTCGCGGCGCTTCTGTTCACGCTTCTGCTCGCGGCGAGCCGCACGCACACGCAGCGGACCGGGCGCCTTCACCGGCAGCAGCAGGAGCAGACCCGCCACCACAACAATCAGAATGCCGAGCACACCCCAAATCTGTGCACCCATCAGGCTTACGCACAGACCGAACAGCATCGGCGCCAGGAAGCTGGTGGCACGGCCGGTGGTCGAGTACAGGCCGAACAGCTCACCCTCAGTGCCGGGATCTGCCAGGCGAGCCAGGAAGGTGCGGGACGCCGACTGCGCCGGGCCCACGAACAGACACAGCAGCAGGGCGCATACCCAGAACACGCCCGGTTCGGGGAAGAACATCAGCGGGGTAGCCGCCAAGATAATGCCGACCAGCGAGATAACAATAATCGTCTTCGGGCCCAGGTAGTCATCCAGGTAGCCGCCCAGAATCGCACCAACCGCCGCGACGGCGCTACCGGCAATGCCGAACAGAATCACGTCCGAAGTGCTGAAACCGAACGTGCCCGCCGCGAGAATACCGCCGAACGTAAAAATACCGGACAGACCATCACGGAACACCGCCGAAGCAATCAGGAACCACAGGGTCTGCGGGGACGTCATCTTCAGCCGCTTAATGGTGCGCCACAGCGCCTTGTAGGAGGCGAGCAGACCGCCCTGACGAGCCGGGGAGAGACGCTCCATGCCGAGCTCCAGGAAACGCAGCTCGCGGGTGGGTAGCACCTCCGGCAGGAAGCGCTCGCGGGTACGCATACGCACCAGCAGAGGCACACAGAAGATGAGGCACCACGCGGCGGCAAACAGCGCGACCGCACGGATATTCAGGGCGTTATCGGTGGTCAGGCCGAGCACCTCGGGGGCCAGCACAAAACCCCACAGCACCACAGCCAGCGCCAGGATGCCGCCAATGTAGCCAGCAGCCCATCCGGCGCCCGAAATCTTACCGATGTTCTCCGGGTGGGAGATACGAGGCAGCACCGCGTTGTAGTTCACGTACGCGAACTCGCTGAACACGCTTGCCGCAGAAATCAGCGTGACACCCAGCCACAGGTACTGCGGGGTGGGGCCCACGAAGAAGCACGCCGCCATCGAACCGACCAGCAGCATCGTGTTCACGCCGAGCCAGAAGATGCCCCTGCCGGACTTGTCGTTACGCTGACCGGTCACCGGCGCCAGAATCGCAATGAGGAAACCGGCAATGGTCAGACCCAGCGACAGCGCCGAAGAAGTCTCTTCGGGTGTGCCAAAGTAGCTGCTGGTCAGGTACACGGTGAAGATGAAGGTCGTCATAATCGAGTCGAAGCTCGACGAACCAACATCCCACATGACCCAGGATGCGACCGAACGGCGGCTGTTCGCGTGGTCAACGACCCTACGCGGAGCCTTCGTCTTACGGCGGGGAGAAGAAATAGTCATAATTGTGCTTTCGAATGCCGAGGTGGCGCTTCAGCGTAGCGGCGGCGTGAAACCTGCTGAAGTAGAGCGGGCGTGCTGAAGAGGGAACACCAGGCGGTACGTACCGAGTGGAGATACGTACCGCCTAGCTCATAAACTTTCGCGCGGAAAGCGCAAAGCCTTAGTTGAAGAAACGACGCTGCAGGCGAGCAATACCGAAGCTCACCACAGCACCCACGACGGAGGTCAGAACGGTCCAGAGGATGACCTGACGCAGGGTGTCTTCAGAGTCGTGGGAAATGGCGGGAGGCTGGTTGCCGGTAGCCTTGGTCCAGGCTGCGCCCAGGCCCTTACCAACCAGGGCAGCAGCGCCCATGTTGATACCCGCAATAGCAAGCTTAGCGACGGGGTTCATGTGTATCTCCTTAGCTGTATACGATGCGGCGTCCTGCCCGTGAACCCCTTCGGGGTTGGGTGAGAAAAGAGCGCCACTCCCTAGCGTATAGGGTTTAATGCGTTCGTGCCGCCTTGGAGCCGCTCCGTCCCAAAATTGTACACCGTGCAATTCTGTAATGCGGGCAGAAGAAGAAAACAAAAAGCGGCAAATTGGCGCGAACAGCCAGACACGCCTACAATCGAACCTGGGCTTCCGCCCGCACCACAACGGTACGGACAAGGAAGCCCACAACGACAGGGGAGCGCCACCGAGGCGCTGAGAGTGCTAAGCAGACCCTCGAACCTGATCCGGTTAGTACCGGCGTAGGGAGTCGAATTTCTTCTCAATGCCCTCGTCCATTCAGAGGGCGAGGACATTCCCCTTCCAACGAAGGAAGGACCACCAATGTCGCAGAACGTAACCCCCGCCTCCAAGGCATCTACCCAGGCAGAATCGAAGAAGCCGAACCTGCGCTGGCGAGTCAACGAAATCGTTATCGCCGCAGTTATCGCAGTAGCCTGCGCCGTCATCTTCTGGATCTGGGACATCGCAGTCGGCCCCGCCGCCAAAACCGCACTCGTAGCAGCACCCGAATTCCGCCCCATCGTCGCCGGCGCATGGCTGCTCGGCGGCACCCTCGGCGGCCTGCTCATCCGCAAGCCCGGTGCGGCACTCTTCGGCGAAATCGTCGCAGCATTCATCTCCGTGCTCTTCACCGGCGGCGCGTGGAGCGGCGAAATCCTGATTGCAGGCTTCTTCCAGGGCGTCGGCGCTGAAATCGCCTTCGCAATCTTCCGCTACCGTCGCTGGGACGCATTCGTAGCAGTCTTCGCCGGTGCGCTCAGCGGCCTGTTCATGGGCGTTAACGAAATCTTCATCTACTACCCCGACATGGAACCGGTCAAGGCAATCATCTACGTAGCGTGCGCCGTCATCTCCGGTGCAGTGATCGCAGGCTTCCTCGCATGGATTCTCGTGCAGAACCTCGCCAAGACCGGTGTGCTCTCCTCGCTGGCATCCGGCAAGACCCGCCGCTAACCGCTAGCAACTAGCCACCGACTAGTCACTCACCACGAGTCACCACTCGGCACACTACAGCAGCCACACAAAGGCTAAGGAACCATCATGGAAGCAACACCGCGCGGGGCGCGCATCGAGCTCAACAACTTCAGCTGGCACCACCCCGGACGCCCAGAACCCGTCATCAGCGGACTCAACCTCACCATCAACCCCGGTGAAAAAGTCCTGCTACTGGGCACCTCCGGCGCCGGCAAATCGACGCTCCTGCACGCCATCGCCGGTGTGCTCCACGATGACGACGGCGAATCTGCCGGCGGCACCATCACCATCAACGGGCAAGCACCCGCCGAAGCACGCGGCACCGCAGGCATGATGCAGCAGGACCCCGAATCCTCCATCGTCATGGCAACCGTCGGCAACGACGTCGCGTTCGGCCCCGAAAACCTGCGCGTACCCCGCGAAGAAATCTGGGGCCGCGTCACCGAAGCCCTCACCGCAGTAGGGCTCAACCACCTGCCCCTCGACCACCCCAGCAGTGCGCTGTCCGGCGGTCAGAAGCAGCGCCTCGGCCTGGCGGGCATCCTCTCGATGCACCCCGGCGCCATGATCCTCGACGAACCCACCGCCAACCTCGACCCCTCCGGTGTGCAGGAGGTGCGCGACAGTATTCTTGCCGCCGCGGAGGCCACCGGCGCGACCCTGCTCGTCGTGGAACACCGCGTGAGCATCTGGGCGCCGCACATGGACCGCATTATCGTACTCGGCGAAGGCGGCACCATCACCCACGACGGCGCACCCGACACCGTGCTCACCGAAGCCCGTCGGGATCTCATCGACGCCGGCGTGTGGGTGCCCAACTACGTGCCGCGTGCGCCGCAGAGCGACAGCGATAGCAAGTACGGCGAGGCGCTACTGCGCGCCGAAAACCTCAGCATCACCCGCGCACAACCCACCCCCAAACAACGACGTGCACGCCGACGCACCATCAAACGCTTCGGCGACACCCCCGCACCCGTACCCACCGACCTGCCTGTCCTGCGCAGCGGCATCAACCTCACCCTGCACGCCGGCGAACACCTCAGCGTGCTCGGCCCCAACGGCGCCGGCAAATCAACCCTAGCCCTCACCCTCGCAGGGCTCCTCACCGCACCCGACGGCACCCTCGCCGCCACCGACACGCTGCGTAACCACGGCGGTCAGACTGCACACTGGGACGTGCCCACCTGGACCCCAGCCCAAATGCTCAGCCGCATCGGCTACGTCTTCCAAGAACCCGAATACCAATTCATCCGCGGCACCGTACGCGAAGAACTCGAACTCGGCCCCCGCCGACTCGCCGCACTCACCCGCACCCCCCTCAACGAAGACGACCTCACCGCACGCACCAACGAACTCGCGGCCCACCTACGCCTCAACCACCTACTCGACGCCAACCCCTTCACCCTCTCCGGCGGCGAAAAACGCAGGCTCTCGGTCGCCTCCGCACTCGCCACCGCACCCAAAATCCTCATCCTCGACGAACCCACCTTCGGCCAAGACGCACGAACCTGGGCAGAACTCGTCGACCTCATCCGCGAACTACTCGCAGGCGGGACCGCCGTCATCTCCATCACCCACGACGAAGACTACACCGCCGCACTCGGCGGCAACCACATCACCCTACCCGCCCTCACCACCCCCGGAAAGGAGAACGCATGAACACCGACTTCTTCGGCACCATCGACCGAACCAGCTACTTCAGCAACCTCAACGCCGGCGTAAAACTCATCGTCTCCTTCACCCTCATCATCGCCGCACTCATCGTGCGCGACCCCCTCACCTCCGGAATCCTCTTCGCCCTCGAACTGCTCGGATTCATCCTCGTCGGATTCCGACCCGTCAACGTCCTCGCCCGCTTCTGGCCCATCCTCATCGCCGTCATCACCACCGGCTGGTCCGTCGCCATGCTCAGCGCCAAAAGCGGCACCACCATCCTCGACCTCGGCTTCAACACCATCACCACCGACTCCGCCGCCGTCGGCGCAGCCATGATGATCCGCTCCCTCGCCATGGTCCTACCCACCCTCGCATTCGTGCTCACCACCGACCCGACTGACCTGGGCGATTCCCTCGCACAAACCTTCAAACTGCCCTCCCGATTCGTGCTCGCCACCGTCGCCGCCCTGCGCCTCGTCGGTATTCTCTTCGCCGAATGGAATGCCCTCGGCCAGGCACGACGTGCCCGCGGACTCGGCGCAGGCCAATCCCTCATTGGACGTGCACAAACCTTCGGCGGGCAAAGCTTCGCCCTGCTCGTGCAGGCTATCCGCCGAGGCTCCCGCCTCGCCATCACCATGGAGGCGCGCGGCTTCGGCGCAGGCGAACGCACCTGGGCTCGTGTACCCTCCTATTCGCCGCGTGACGTGCACGTGAGCATTGCCGCCGCCGTCATTATCGCTGTTGCGTACGGTGCATCTATTGCGGCGGGTACGATTCAGTTCCTCTGGGCCTAGTTCTTTCCGGCAGTAGCTTGCGGTTCCGCTTTCGTGGCTCCGCTTGGGAGACGGTATTCGCCCTCGTTCCTACAGGGAGGCGGGGTGCCGCATATTTCCTCCGCGCCTAGCTCCACTTGGGACATGAGTAGGGAGGCGCTTGTACTCTTCCTTCGCTCCTACAGGGGCACCCGCCCTCGCTTCGCTTCGGGCACCCTGATGTCGCTTCAGGAAGGTACGGCGCCTCCTGCCTACGGTTCTGCTGCGAACGTACAATAAAACTATGTCTAGTACCGTAATTCTTCTGAACGAGCAGAACCCGCAGGGCATCTTCGTTGACCCGTCCGTACCCCTCATCAGCGTTGATGATCAGGGCTTCACCCGCGGCGACGGCGTCTTCGAGACTATGCTGTCCGTCAACCGTCGCGTGCGTAAGCTCGGCATGCACCTGTCCCGCCTCGAGTCGTCGGCGCGCATGCTGGATTTGCCCGACCCGGAACCCGAGATTCTGCGTTCGGCGGTGGAGCGCCTCATGCGTGAGGCGACCGCCGGTGCCGAGACTGCGCTGGGTGAAGAGCACATCGTGAAGATCATTATTTCGCGCGGCCCCACCCAGGCGGTGACCTCCATGCAGCCGGGCCCGTACACGCTGATTATGGCGTCGCCGGTGCCTGCCTCCATCGTGAAGCGCCGCACCGAGGGCGTGAAGGCGATGCTGCTGCCGCGCGGCCACGAGCCGATGGACAACAGCGCCTACCCGTGGCTGCTGGCGGGTGCGAAGACCCTCTCCTACGCGGTGAACATGGCGGTCCTGCGATACGTGCAGGAGCGCGGCGCGGATGACGCTATCTTCATCACCGACGAGCGTCGCGTGCTTGAGGGCGCCACTTCTTCGGTGCTGGTCGCCAAGATTGAGGACGGCAAGAAGGTGCTGTACACGCCCGAGCCGAGCCACGGCATCCTGCCCGGTACCACGCAGGGTGCGGTGTTCGAGGCGGCACGCCAGGCCGGCTGGGAGCTGGGCTTCGGACCGCTCTACCCGCAGGATTTGTTCGAGTCGGACGGCGTGTGGTTGGCGTCGTCGGTGCGTCTGATTGCGCCGGTGACCCACCTGAACGGCACGGCACTGGCGCATGACCCGGAGCTGACCGCGACCCTGTTGAACTACCTGGCGCAACAGAGCTAAACGCGTACAAAGGGACGGTATTATCCGAGCGAGGATAATACCGTCCCTTTGTGCTGTCTATGGTCAAGGGCAGGAGGTGCGTGTACCTTCCTGAAGCGACATCAGGGTGCCCGAAGCGAAGCGAGGGCGGGTGCCCCTGTAGGAGCGAAGGAAGAGTACGGGCGCCTCCCTAACTGCTACAGCAAATACAGCAAAGCCCCAGACGCGCAACCCTTAGCGGGTCGCCCATCCGGGGCTTTAGCTACACAAAAAACAACAGGTTAGTGGCCCGCCGGAGCACCCTGACCTTCACCAGCGCCGTGGCTCTTACCGTCAGCCGAGTAGTCCGAATCCTTACGCGGCGTAGTCCACAGCACCAGCGCCGTCAGGACCGCGAAACCCAGAATGGAGAAGCCCATCGGCAGGTACTCATGCTCACCGGCAAACGACACCAGCGGCGCCGCCAACGCACCCAGCAGAGCCTGAATCGTGCCCATCACCGCCGAAGCACTACCCGCCATGTGGCGTGCCTCGTTCAGCGCCAACGCCGAAGCATTACCGAAAATCAGGCCGCACGAGCTGGTCAGCAGGAACAGCAGAATCAGCGTCGGCACCAGCGAAATGCCCATCAGGAAGCTGACGGTCAGCAGCACAGCCACCACGACCAGGCTAATCACACCGGTGTTCACAATGCGGCGCTGCGCCACGCGTCCAACCAGCTTGGTTGCAATCGCACTGAACAGCACAATGCCAATCGAGTTCACACCGAACACAATAGTGAACTCAGTCTCGGACAAGCCCAGAATCTTCTGCAACACAAACGTCGAACCGGAAATGTACGAGAACAGCGCACCAAACGCGAAGCACATCGTCAGCATGAAACCCATGTAGCGGCGCACCTTCAGCACCTTCGGCAGCTCCGAGTACACGCTCAGGGTGGTGCCCTGGTAGCGTTCCTCCACCGGCAGGGTCTCCTTAATCACGAAGATCACGCCGAGCATCATGACCGCGGTAATCACGCCCAGCACATGGAAAATATCGCGCCAGTTACCCCACGACAGCACCCAACCACCAAACAGCGGCGCAAGCACCGGCGCGAAGCCGTTAATCATCATCATGACGCCCATGAGCTTAGCCGTCGCCAGACCCTCAGTCGTATCAGACACGATAGAACGCGCCAGCACCGCACCAATCGAACCGGTGAAGCCCATCATGAAACGCGCAAAAATCAGCAGCTCAATATTCGGCGCGAAACCACACGCCACGGTCGCAATGAAACAAACCACCGCACCGATCAGCAGCGGCTTGCGGCGGCCCGTCTTATCCGACAGAGGACCCACGACCAGCTGGCCGAGCGCCATACCCACCATGAACGCGCTCAACGTCAGCGATGCGTTCGTGCTGGTGGTGTTCAGATTCTCAGCGACTGAGGGCAGCGCCGCCAGGTACATGTCCGTAGCCAGCGGTGCGATAGCGGTCAGCAGCGCCAGAACAACAATGAAAAGGGGCGATAGCCCGAAAGAGGTCTTAGTCGACTTCGAAGACATATGTCTTAGTTTTTTCTTTCTGTGTGATGTGCGTGCAACGGAGCCCGCGGCTCTAAAGAGTGGATGCGGCGGTGCCGGATCCGGGGATGAGCTTGCGCAGGCCAGAAGCACAACCTTTTCACCGTATCAGAATCGGGTGTGGCTTCGTAAGTTAAACGTTTGACATTTTTTCGATGTGGGAGGGATGCTCCGCTTAGTTCCTTTGTGCTTGGTCGGCTTGCTGGTCGGTTTGGAAGGCGGCGCTCGCCCTCGTTCCTACAGGGGACCCGCCCTCGCAGAGATCGGGCACCCTGATGTCACTACGGGCGATGCCGCCTGCCTGCGCAGGTGCAGCAAGGTACGGCAAAGGGGGTACAGCAAAGGGACGGTGTTATCCACGCTCCTACAGGGGCACCCGTCCTCGCTTCGCTTCGGACACCCTGATGTCGCTTACGGATAACACCGCCCCTTGAGTGGTTTTAGTCTGCCGCTCAGCGCCCTCAACGCTGAAGAAATATTTGAGAAATATTCTTGAGAAGCATTGCTCGGTGCGACCGCATAATCTACGTTGGTCATACCATGCGGTACGACCGGAGGAACAATCTCAGATGCGCAACCACTATTACAAATATTTGCTATGCATCCTGCTGCTCATAGTTTGCGTCTTGCTCGTAATCCTTGCTGTGCTTTCTAACAACAACTCGGATAACGAAAAGGACGGCACTGCCTCCACGCACGCGCCGAGCAATACCTCAACCTACTGGGATAAAGACCGCATGGAATCCGCTAGCCCGGCTTCCATGCCTGAATAAAACAGCGCCTCAGTAAAACTGCCTCTGAATAGCCGTAGGGCCCAATGCCTCGAGATACACGAAGCATTGGGCCCTACTGTCTTGTAGGCGGCTGCTACTACGCCGCGCTGTCGTAGATGAAGTCCACGGTCGCGTAGTCCTCCGGGATTTCGGCGAGCAGCGCCTCCTCCTGTGCCGCCCAGCGTTCCCAGTGCGGGCGGAACGTGTCACCGTCACGAGCCATAGCGCGTTCGTAACGCACCTCGTCCGGGGCGGTGGCGAGGATACGCACCTCGCAGGCGCCCGCAATCGCACCGACACCCTCACAGATAATGACCTGCGTAGCCGCCGGGTCAACGGTGCGCTCCTCACCGGGTGCGCCCGCCTCCCAATCCCAGAGGGTGTAGGTTCCGGCAATGCCTTCGGTGAGCTGCACGGACAGCCCGTCCCACGCCTCCACGCCGTCGAAGAGGCCGTCCCAGCCGGGGTAGAAGTCGTCCAGGTGCAGCACGTGCACGCTATGCCCGGCGGCGGTGAGCTCCCGCTCAAGCTGCGCGGCGAGGCTGGTCTTGCCGGTGCCGCTGCGGCCGTCAATACCGATAATCAGCGGGATCTGCGCGAAGTCCGCGAGGAACTGCTCACGGAATTCGGCGAATTCGGCGGCGTCCATGTCAAAGTCGTTGCCGATGCCGTGCTCCAGACGCAGCATGTCTTTGCAGAGCTCCAGGATTTCGGCGGTGCCGGTGACGCGGCGGTTCTGGTTCAGGGGGATACGCTGACTCACTGCGCGTCGCCTTCCTGCTTGAGGTGGTTGATGAGGCCGCGTGCGGCGGCGTCAATGAGGCCGGTGGTGTACACGAAGTCGCGTTCGCTACCGTACCAGGGGTCGTAGATGCCGAGCTGGTCCAGGTGGGTGGTGGTGACCTTCGGGTCGAAGCTGCGCATCATGCGGATCTTGGCCTTGTCGTCGTCGTTGCGGGCGAGGGCCTTGAGGCGCAGGTAGTGGGGTGCGTCCATGGCGAGGATGAGGTCGTTGCGGTCGAAGTCCTCGACGGTGAAGACGCTGGCGCGGTGCGCGGACGAGTCGATACCGCGGGCGGTGAGCTGCGCGGCGGCGCGCGGGTCGATGCGGTTGCCTTCTTCTTCGTTGCTGATGCCGCTGGAGGTGACGGTGACGGGCACGCCGGCTTCTTGGGCGTGCTGGCGGATGAGGTATTCGCCGACAGGGGAGCGGCAGATGTTGCCGGTGCAGACAGTCATGATTCGGTACATGGTTCTAGTGTATCGGTGGGGTAGCGGGTGGCTGGGCGCGGTGGGTGCTCGGGAGGGCTTTGTAGGTGGCGCTGTGACGGGCGGATGCGCTCGCTGAGGCGTACTTGCTGCGGGCGCGCGAGGTTACGCGAAGACCCCGCCAACGGTGGGGCCGGCGGGGCCTTTTAGATCACTTACTATCTGTGAATCTATTATTTGTTCAGCCTAGGGGATCCATATATTAAAATTCAGAGTCGCCCGTTTCTGAATCAAACAAAATCGATTCAATAGGTATATTTGCATGTTTCCCATTGAACGTGCGGTTGGCTGTTCTAATTTCGGGGGCATTGTTTTCGAAAGTATAAGTAAAGCTGTTTGAGAAATATGTTTTTGAAAATGAATGGTTTAGGCCTATCTGCTCTTCTTGGGGGAATTTTGTATATTCAAATGTTGCATCTCTGAAAAATGTTGCATTCATAAATTCCGCAGATCCCAAATGGGTGAAAGTTGTCCTAAATAAGGTGAATTTACCTAGAAATTCAGAGCTGATAAAAGAAATGCTTCCATTAACTTCAGATGAATTTATGTAGAAATCTTTTTCAAAATGGGATCGCCAAAAACTGCACTTTCCAGAAAAAGTGCACGAAACGAACCCGACTTCAGACATAAAGGTAGACTCTGAAAAATCTATATTGTGCAGATATAGTCCTTGCAAAGGTTTCTGAATTTCCAGTCCAGAAAAGCGATAAGAGACTGAACGCCACAGGCTGTCATTCTGCGCATTTTCATAGATTGAACTCAGTCTTTGGAGCGTATAGGTAATATTATCCGCTGATTTATTTTCCTGGCTATTTAACAGTCTGCAAAGCGTATCCATAATACGCTGTGCTTCATATTTGACATCATCCTCGCGCCCATCTGGACTTTTCTGAAGCCAGGTGTTTGCAAAATCAATAAATGTATCAATTTCATATGTTTTTAGCTTTGTGATACCTTCTTTGAACTCATTAAATTTTCTTCTGCGGTCATCTGATATTTCTCTCCATTTGGAGTCATTTTCTCTTTCGGATTTTAGAATGTCCATTTCGATATCGTGCATGTTTTTCTTGTTGTCATTATAATTTTTCCAGTTGGTCTGTAGGAGAGTAAGTATGGCGATTGTGCCGCCGGTTATGTATAGGAAATGTAAACGAAGGTCAGAAATCGATTTCTGCTCAGCTTCACCCTGTAAACCCTCTTGGCGTAACCAGCCAGTTCCAACCGGAACCCAGATAGCAACTATACCTCCAATAATTCCGAGCGTTACAAGGATGGGGAAGAAATAACGAATGTACAGAGGAGGATCAGCGAGAACCCAATTAAGTAGCCTCTTGGGCCAGCCTTCCTGAGTTTTCTGTGCGGCATCTTTCTCTGGCAAAGTTTTCTCCTGTCTTCTCTGAGAGGAATGGTCACCTTTCAGCATAGTGTACAAAGTGCCTGCTGTGAGCTACCTATGGTTAAAATTGAAGGCCCGCCGACAAGAGATCGGCAGGGCCTTCTAGAGATAAGTCCTATTCGGGGTTGTCATCTTTGCCGTTGTTGGAGTTATCTAGCGGCTTTGCTGGCTCGCTGGTTCTGCTGTTCTTACCTCTCGAACTGGGGCCGAAGAGTACCGTTCCAAGGGGGATTATGAATGACTTGCCGAGAAGTGTAGCCGTTCCACATTTGATAGCTTTGCTACCTTCACGGACTGTGAAAACGTAGTCCTGCGGATCCACCTGTGCAGAGAACCTGGCAGCGCCAGAGATGCCTGCAAATGTGGGCGCATACTGTCCGAAATACGAGCCATTGAAGCCTACGTATCCGGTGAACTTTGCGTTCCCGAAATTTGCGTTTCCGGTGAATTTCGCATCCAGGAAGTATGCGTCTCCGGTGAACTTCGTGTTCCCGAAATCTGCGTTTCCGGTGAATTTCGCACCCAGGAAATGCGCGTTTCCGGTGAACTTCGCCTTCCCAGAAGTCTGTGTCTCCGGTGAACTCCGCTTCCCAGAAGTCTGCATTTCTGGTGAACTTCGCGTACTGGAAGGCTGCATTTCTGGTGAACTTCGCCTTCCCGAAGTCTGCGTCTCCGACGAACTTCACGTTCCCGAAGTCTGCATCTCTGGCGAATTTCGCGTTCCCGAAGTCTGCGTCTCCGATGAACTTCACGTTCCCGAGGTATACGTCTCCGAAGTGTGCGTTACCGGTGAACTCCGCACCCCTGAAGCTTATATTGCCGGTGAACTCCGCGCCGCCGAAGTATGCGTTGCCGGTGAGCTCCGCGCCGCCGAAGCTTATGTTGCCGGTGAACTTCGCCTTCCTGAAGCCAGCGTCTTCGAGGAACTCCGCGTACTGGAAGTCAGCGTTTCCGGTGAACTCCGCACCCCAGAAGTCTGCGCCTTTGGTGAATTTCGCGTTCCTGAAGTCTGCGTCTCTGACGAACTTCGCATCCACAAAATCTGCTTTACCGTAGAAGCGGGTGGATGCAAAATTGCCTTGTTCAATGTTGAGGTTGTTCAAGGGGTAGAAAATGGGCGCTCGGCTGAAATCAAAATCAAAGTCACTCCAGGGGCCTGGAACGGTTTCGACTACCTCGCCTTCCTCTTCGATAGTGCCGCTACTGCGCTTGCCCATTTCAACGAAGATAGCGCGGCGTATATCCTGTTCTTCGCGAAATGCCGCCTGATCTTTGGAGAAATCTCCTTCATAGTTATCAGGCTCTGAATCGCCCTCAATCATCTCTGCTTTTAATGCCAGAGGGAAGGGCGAACGAATATAGGAACAGAGGCTATTGACAATAACCTGCCCTTCCTTGTGTCGGTCGCTTTCTTCCTTGAAGCTATCATCCGCAAGCCATTCATCGACTAGACCGACAAGGGTATAGATGCCGCCCAGACGGACGGCTGCTTTCTCATCAGCTAGCTGCTCGATAGCCTTGGTGTAGCGGCTACGGCGCTCTGCATACACCTGACGGGTATGGTCGTTCTCGTTTTTCTCTTTTTCTTGATTGTTCTTACGGTGACTCTCGCCAAGGGTGATAACACCTAGAACGCCACCGGTGGTGTAGAGGATGAGCTGCCTGAGAACCCGACCGTCATCGTCCTTTCCAAAACCGGAGTTGAGCGCGATGGGTAGGAGAAAAGCTAATGCTCCGCCGAAGATGGCGATTGCCCCAATCCAAGCGTAGAACAGGGGTACCTTCACCTTTAGCTTGGTGAAATGTACAGCGAGTAAGAAAGCGACGGTCAATGCAGTGCATAGGCTGAGTAGCTGCCAGGCTTCCGTTGGCCCTAAGAACATGTATCTGGTTCTCCTGTCCTCTCTGATAGGAACGTTCACCCTCCAGCATAGGGTAAAGCTACTTGCCATGAGGTGCGCCGGGTCATCGACGAGGGCCTCGCCTGCATGAGATACACAGACCATGCTTCTGCTATCCAAGGCAGGCGAAGTGGGTATGGAAATCCTCAAAATAGGCGATATTGTTCCCTGCGGTGGAGACAATAGTGGCGTAATTAGTGTTGTCGTGTTGTTATGTCTTAAGAATTGCGCTACATTATTAGGTATACGGTCATATGTACACGGCATGTCCTTATGCATAATGACCATAAAATAAAAGTGGAGCCACCAGTGATGCTGCAACATCACCAGTAGCCCCACTAACCAGAGTCTAGTAGAGACAGCTAGAGATTACGCGCAAAATCTCTACGAGACCGATGAACAGGGTAGCCAGATAGCTGCCCCGTTCGATAACCATCCAAAAATGCTTGGACATATAATTCACCTCCTCTCTGATTGATTAGAGGGTTATAGGCAACGCGGAATTGCGTTGTCACTGCTGATTTTAGCAGATGACACACATTCCGCGGATTTTTGCTACCCAATTTATGTTTGTTTATCTCAGACATGGCGTAATACCACTGGAAAGCGATAAACGAATCCGGGTAGTTAAGAATCGAAAAACCCCGCTAGAGCCTACAGGCTTAGCGGGATTTTTCGTGCCGTTTTATTTTTCAACGTAGCTACTCGGCGGTGTCCACTACGTGCACGAAGGCCCCACCACACATTCAACGTGGCGGGGCCTCTGGATATTACTGCGCAGGCTCACTCAGGTGCGTGTATTCCTTCTGTCGTTCATCCCAGGAAGCCGGATTGAAGAGCACCGTACCAACCGGGACACGGTAGCCCACGCCGTTCAGCCCGGCGGTACCCAGCGGAATAGGCTGGCTACCCTCGTACACCGCGAAGTTATGCGCCTCCTGACCAACAGCCTCCGAACCGGCTGACAGGGCAGCGAACCGAGCCCGGTACACCTCACCCGACTCAACATTCTTCGCCGCGAAGAGCGGCGGGCTCTTCACAAAAGACGAATCGCAGAAATCAGCAGTCTGCATAAAGGACGCACCGTAGAACTCCGCGCCCGCCTTAAAGGTCACATCACGGAACCCAGCGAGCCCCTCAAACGTAGCCCGGCTAAAGTGCGCATCCCCGTAGAAGGTTGCCGCGTTAAACCCGGCATGCCCCTCAAAGACCGCCTCACGGAACTCCGCAACTCCCGCAAAATCGGTCCTGAAGAAGCTCGCATTACCGCCAAAAGACGACCTAAAGAACCCAGCGTTCCCCTCAAAGGAAGCACCGCTAAAGCCCGCATCCTCTGCAAACGCAGTATCGTGGAAGTCAGCGTCCCCTCCAAAAGAAGCCTCGCGGAAGTCCGCATTAGCATTGAAAGACACCCAGCGGAAGAATACATCACCAGCAAAGCGCGCGTTACTAAAGTCAGCCGTTCCCATGAAAGTTACGTCGCTAAAAGGCGCATCCTGGTCAAAGACCGCCCGGGTAAAGTTCGCGTTACCTACAAAAGTTGCCCCGCTGAAATCTGAACCGTTGCAGAACTTCGCCGCAGAGAAATCGGCGTTCTCAATAGTCAGACCGTCGAGAGGGTAGAAGACGACAGCCCGGCTGAAATCGAACTCAAAGCCGCTCCAGGCGCCGGGGACAACCGTCACCTCGCCCTTCTCATTTTCGGCAAGGGTGCCGCTGCGCTTGCTCATCTCAACGAAGACGCTGCGGCGAACATCCTGCTCACCACGGAAAGCCGCCAGATCCGTAGCGAAATCACCCGCATAGTTAGCGGGCGGCGTATCGGATTCAAAAGCTTCTGCCTTGAACGCCCGCGCGAACGGCGAACGAACATAAGCGCAGAGGGCATTGACGATGACCTGTCCCTCCTTCTGCCGAGCCTCAACGCTGAGCTGCTCGTCAGCGAGCCACTCATCAACCAGACCCGCAAGCGTGCTGATGGCACTCGCACGGACTGCAGGGTTCGGATACGCCAGATGCTCAACTGCCTTGCTGTAACGGGTACGGCGCTCGGCATTCACCCGCTGGGGGTGTTTCAGCTTTTTCTGGGCGTTCATGCGGTGGAACTCCCCAAGAAAGAGAACACCCAGCAGGGTGCCGGTGATGAAGAAAATGAACGGCTGAACCTCAAAATTGGCGATGTCAGTGTCAAAGGTGAAAGGCATAAAACCCGCCGTGACAATGCCCAAGAGCGCGATAGCCCAAACCCAGGTGCGGAAGCTAGACAGCTTCCCTTTGAGGTTGCCGAACTGCGCGGCGAGCGGGAAAAGCAGAATGACGACTGCGCAAGCTATCAGCCAAGCCCACGCGGTGCTGGGCGCCAGATGCATGTGGTTCTCCTGTCATCGTTGAAAGGGGCGGGTCATACTCAGCATAAGGTAAAGCTGCTGGGCTTGGGCGGTTGTGGGTCAAAAGCAAGAACCCCGCCAGCGCTGGATGCACGGGCGGGGCCTGTGTGTGGGCGCTTCCCCGACGGTGAGAGGGCCAGGTTTTACTGCGCAGGCTCACTGACGTGCGTGTACTCCTGGTTCTCTTCGTCCCAGGAATCCGGGTCGTACAGCACGGCACCGAGAGGGAGAACGAACGTTCTATTAAGAAGCGTCGCCTCGCCGCAGCTGAAGCCGTGCGTGCTCTCCGGGCGCGCCTCGAACAGGTAATCCTGCGGATCCGCCTGTGCCGAGAACCGTGCCCTCCGCAGCCGCCTCTCCAAAGCCTCAAAGGATGGCCCAACGTACGCGAAGCTAGTCTGGCTGAAATCCGCCTTCTGACTGAACGTCGCATCCGCGAAGTAGGCGCCCTCAAAGCTCGCCCCGTTGAAGCTCACCTCCCGCGCGAACGTCGCCTTGTAGAAGCCGACATGCGCCGTGAACGTCGCCTTACTAAAGTCGGCATTCTGCGCGAAAGCCGCGTTACCAAAGTTCGCGTGCTGCGGGAAGTCCATCTCATAGCGCGTCCTCGGAAGCGCAATAAAAGACGCCCGGCTGAACGTGGCGTCGCCGTCGAACCGCGCCCCACCAAAATCCTCGTACTGCGTGAAGGACGCCCCGCTAAAGTCCGCCGCGCCCGTAAAGCGCACCTTGCTGAACATCGCGGACTGCTTGGTCACTATACCGGCAAAGCGCGCGACCCCGCCGAACAGCGACTTGGAGAACACCGCCGGACGGTTGAAGACCGACGCGGCGAAGTGTGCTTCATCGTGGAACGTGGAGGCGGTGAATACTGCCTTTCCGCCGAAGGTGACCGCCGCGAAGCTAGCTATGCCTGCGGTGTTCAAGCGTGAGAAGTTGGCATCGGATTTGAAGGCGGATACCGCGAAGTCAGCCGCAGCCGAGAAGACCGCGTCTGAGAAGTCGGCCTCGCCGGTGAAGGTTACGGTTGCGAAGCTTGCCGCGTCCGCAAAATGTGCCCCGCTGAACTCTGCCGCGCCTGCGAAGTGTGCGGCGCTGAAACCCACCCAGTCGGTGAAGCTGGTGCTGTGGAAGGATGCGTCAGCCGTGAACTGTGCTGCGGAGAAGCTGGTGTCACCGCGGAAGGTAGCACCGGAGAAATCCGCCGGGCCGTAGAAGGTCGCGGAGGCGAAGTCGGCGTTTTGAAAGTGCAGCTGCCGTAACGGGTAGAAGATGGGTGCGCCGCCAAAGTCGAAGCGCAGATCAGCCCACATCGGAGATATTGGCGGCACCGTGGGCTGGTCGTCCTTGTTGTCTTTTTCGGTGCTCTTGGAGACCGCGGCGAGGCGGCGGCTGAACTCCATGAAGACTGTGCGGCGCACTAGCTGCTCTTCGCGTAGTGCTTCCTGATCGTGCGTAAAGTCGCCTTCGTACTCTTCGGGTGCCTCGTCTGCTTCTAGGACCTGCCGTTTCTGTGCGAGGGGGTAGGGCGTGCGGATGCACCCGGTCAGCGTGTCGATAATGGTCTGGGCTTCTTCGCGGCGTACCTGCTCGGGAAGGGATGCGTCGGTGAGCCACTCGTCTGCGAGGTTTACGAGCGTGTATGCCCCGCCGAGGCGTACGGCGGGTTGCCCGTCGAGGAATTGTTCGAGAGCGTGCGTGTAGCGTTCGCGCCGCTCAGCCTGCTGGTTGCGTGCCGGGGCGTTTGTGCGTTGCCGCAGCGCAGTTAAGAGTTTGTTGAGGTTCATGGTGATGTGCCCTTCCTGCTCCGGTGCTGGCTTATATCCAGCATAGGGGAGGACCCTGCCCTCGCGCGCTCGCGCTGGGCAAAGAAGAAGCCCCGCCTGTACGAGATGCATAGGCGGAGCTTCTTTTATTGAGCCTTACTTGGAGGGGCTTTTCCTTGATTATCAGACTCTTCTATCGGCTTTGCTGGCTCACTTAGCCCACTGTAATTCCCATCCTTATACTTTGGGGACATCGGGTCGAAAAGTACCGTTCCAAGGGGGATTTCGAACGTCTTACCGAGAAGAGTAGCGGTTCCACAATTGATAGGTTTGCTACCCTGCCTGACTGCGAAATAGTAGTCCTGCGGATTTACCTGTGCAGAGAACAGAGTAGAGCCGACGATATCTGCAAATGTGGGTGCATACTTTTCGAAATATACGCGATTGAAGTCTGTGTTGCTGGTGAACTTCGCGTCCGTAAAGTATGCCTTTTCGGTGAAATACGCACCCCAGAAGTTTGCGTTTCCGGTGAACGTAGAG
>NZ_JABZXW010000037.1 GCF_015265375.1 Rothia sp. (in: high G+C Gram-positive bacteria) | reverse complement strand
CAGGGGGTCTGTGTGGGCTTTTTGAATTTTTCGTGTGTCTCTACATACATTGTGGGAAAAATGGTAGAAACACAACATGCGTGGGGCGTAGACTTATAACTGTTCCCGCCATTGCGAGGACGCAAATGCGAAACATTAGGGCTCACTACCGATGGTGAGCTAACGCGGGGGAGAAGAGATTCCCGCCCGCTCACGAAGGAGAACTACCAATGCACAACACTGAGTTCGAGAAGTACCCCACCTCCGGTGAAGAGAACGTTGAGGTTGACGTCTTCTGGCCCATCCAGGACGCTTAATCTCTCACCCCGATAGGTCGGGATAAGGATTAGAAAAGCGCCCCGCCGCTTCCGTAAGGAAGTGATGGGGCGCTTTGCTGTCTAAATTCTGTTAGACGAACACTACTGCTTGAGTCGTGTTGCCTGGGCTCTGTACGTTATGCGGCGTGAATACCCAGCCCGAACATTTGCAGGGGGTATTCGGTAAAGCCCATCATGGCTGCCGCATACCAGGCAACGTAGCCGGTCAGTGCTAGAACGAGTGCCTTCTCGCGCACGCTACCGGCATCACCCAGGACCGGGAGCGCCATGTAGCCACTCTTTTTCCATAAGGGAGACGCCACCAGGGGCTTGATAACGATGGGATAAAGGGGTAGCAGTCCGCGGGTGGTGAGCAGGTCACCAATCAGATGAATCGTGGCTCCGACTGAAATAGCCCAGGGGAGTAGTGCCAGCGAATCGGTCGTGTAGGCGGCGTATCCGAGGGCGACGGCACCGATCCATCCGCCCGGTGCACCGAGCACACGCAATGCCAGACCGCCCGAGAACGCCGCAAGGAGCAGCGAGGCCCAGGGGATTCCGTTATAGCTCAGGTTGGCACTGAAATAGGCAATCGCCCAGAAGGCGACCAAACCCAGGATGGAGTGTGTTCCCTTGCGGTGCCCGCCGCTGACCACCCCGACAATGCGCGCTACCCATCGTGAAATGGGCGGAATGGAGTTGGCGATACTGCCGTTGTGATGGTCAATATCCGGTAGCATACCCGCACCGGCGCACGCCAGGGTGGTCACAATGAGGGTGGGGGTATCGGGAACCTGCACTACTCCCGTTTCGACGAGCACGAGCCAGCCAGCTGCGGCGCTGACGGTGTGCGAATAGCCCATCATGGGGAGGTGCCTCCTTGAGTGTGATGACTCTGTGCCTCGGGGTGCTATACCCAAATGTATTAGAACAAATATAGCATATATCGAAATTACTTTCGATAGGTGGGTTTATCTCTCAAACGGCGCCACCTCTCAGGCTGGCCTACACCTCAGCCGGCGCTATCCCTCAAACGGCAGAGTCTGCTTCCAGAACTCGCGCTCGCGCAGGTAGTTCTCCAACCAGCCCACGTGCTCCGAGCATGCCAGCCAAATCTTGCGGCGCTCGGGGGTGTGCACCTTTGGGTTGTTCCAGAGCAGCTGAAATTCTGCAGCCTGCTGGCAGCCCTTGCGGGAGCACTTGGCGTACTCGGGCTGTGCATCCTGTGAGAGTGAACCGAGCAGATCCATGTCTTCTTATCCTTACTATTGCGCCTCTAGGTGCGGTGTTATTCCGTGCCCGCGTAACCCCGCAGAAAAGGGGTGCGGGCTGTTCCGCTTCAGCTAGTGTACGCGCCCGATGAGGCATGTAAAAGAAGGGGAGTGAACGCTCAGTACCCAAGAGTGGAGTGTAGCCTGCGGCACCATCACCCTAAAACGCGGTAAAATAAGGTTCGACTGTCCATCCGTCCACACCCCAACCGCGTAGCCGCTGCATCGGCTCTGATTGCGAGGGGTCGACTCATCAAGGAAGCTCATGAGCGAGAACACTCCCAAGACCGTGCTGGTCACCGGCGGCAACCGAGGCATCGGCTACGAAATTGCCAAGGAATTCCAGGCAGCAGGCCACAACGTCTGCATCACCTACCGCAGCGGTGAGGCCCCCGAAGAATTTTTCGCCGTCAAGGCAGATGTGCGCGATGCCGACAGCATTAACGAAGCTTTCAAGGAAATTGAAGCAGAATTCGGCCCCGTGGAGGTGCTGGTCGCCAACGCAGGTATCACCCGCGACATGCTGCTGATGCGCATGAAGGAATCCGACTTCACCGACGTGGTCGACACCAACCTGACCGGTTCGTTCCGCGTGGTTCAGCGTGCTATCAAGGGCATGCTGAAGCTCAAGCGCGGCCGCATTATCCTCGTTTCCTCCGTGGTGGGTCTGTACGGTTCCCCCGGCCAGGTCAACTACTCCGCATCTAAGGCGGCGCTGGTTGGTATGGCACGCTCCATCACCCGCGAGCTGGGTGGCCGCAACATCACCGCTAACGTGGTGGCACCGGGCTTCATTAACACCGCAATGACTGAGGTTCTGCCCGAGGAAACCAAGAAGAACTACCTCGCATCCATCCCGGCTGGCCGTTTCGCGGAGGCGGAAGAGGTTGCTCGCGTGATTCGCTGGCTCGCATCCGATGAGGCTAGCTACATTTCTGGCGCTGTCATCCCCGTTGATGGCGGCCTGGGCATGGGCCACTAAGCCCACCCCGAACGGACTGCATGAAGCGCCCGAGCGTGGGCGTACCCTTTCTAAACCTAAGGACATAAAACTATGGCACAGCTGACCGGCAAGACCATTATCATCACCGGCTCCTCCCGCGGCGTTGGCGCAGACACCGCACAGATTCTCGCCGCTGAGGGCGCGAACATTGTGGTGAACTACCGTTCCAAGGCACCGCGCGCAAACAAGATCGTCAAGGCTATTGAAGAGGCTGGCGGCAAGGCAGTTGCAGTGCAGGCTGACGTGACCAAGGCTGAGGACCTGCAGAACCTGGTCAACACCGCTGTGGAGACCTTCGGTTCCCTGGACTACCTGATTCTGAACGCTTCGGGCGGCATGGAGACCGGCATGGGCGAGGACTACGCAATGCGCCTGAACCGCGACGCACAGCTGAACCTGGCACGCCTGGCTGCAGAGAAGATGCCCGAGGGCGCACGCATCGTGTTCGTGACCAGCCACCAGGCACACTTCATCCGCGAAGTTGAGACCATGGACGAATACAAGCCCGTCGCAGAGTCCAAGCGCGCAGGCGAAGACGCACTGATCGCTGAGATTCCTGCACTCTCCGAGAAGGGTATCTCCCTGGTCGTGGTATCCGCTGACATGATTGAAGGCACCGTCACCGCAACCCTGCTGAACCGCCTGCACCCCGGCGCTATTGAGCAGCGCCGCGAGACTGCCGGCAAGCTCTACACCGTCAACGAGTTCGCGCAGGAAATCGCGAAGATGGTCACCGCAGACGTTGAGACCGGCCACGTTGAGCTGGTCGGCGGCGCACGCGGCTTCATCGACTAATACCTCTGTTGCTTCAGGTGCCGTTACGGACGCGCTCACGCCTTCCGTGACGGCACCTGTAGCCCCTTATTCTTTGCGTGAGGAACCCAATGTGGGGTACCCACGCACTATGCGCCTACTGCACCAACACCCCGGTACGGGTTTGCGGGGTAGGAGGCGCATCCCATCCATCTAACTCACTGGAAGAAGAACCATGAGCACCGTACTCAACCTTCAGAATGTCTCCGTGATTCGCGGCGGCCGCAAGATTCTCAACGACGTTTCCTGGACTGTGAACGAAGGTGAACGCTGGGTCGTTCTGGGCCCGAACGGCGCCGGCAAGTCCACTCTGCTGTCGATTGCGGCAGCTCGCCTGCACCCGACCAGCGGCGAGGTTGAAATCCTTGACGAGACCCTCGGCGCTGTTGACGTGTTCGACCTGCGCCCGCGCATTGGTCTGTCCTCCGGTGCTTCGGCTAGCCAGATTCCCGCCAACGAGAAGGTTTCCGACGTTGTCGTGACCGCAGCGTACGCTGTGTCCGGCCGTTGGAAGGAAGAATACGACGTCATGGATGACGAGCGTGCCACCGAACTGCTGGCTGACTGGGGCGTTGACACCCTCGCTGACCGCACCTTCGGCTCCCTCTCCGACGGCGAGCGTAAGCGTGCACTGATTGCCCGCGCGCTGATGACCGACCCCGAGCTGCTGCTGCTGGACGAGCCCGGCGCAGGTATGGATATTTCCGGTCGTGAGGACCTGGTCGAGCGCCTGACCGCGCTTGCCGCTGACCCCTACGCACCGGCTACCGTGCTCATCACCCACCACCTCGAGGAAATCCCGGCTGGCTTCACCCACGCCCTGCTGGTCCGTGACGGCGGCGTGGTCGCTGCAGGCCCGATCCTGTCCACCATTACCGAGGCAAACCTCGCAGCAACCTACGACATGGACCTGGCTCTGACCGTCACTGCCGCGGGTCGTTACTCCGCATTCAAGCGCGCATGAGTCGTGGCCCCAAGCAGCTGAGCGCCGAACAGATCGCTGAGCGTGCCGAGCGTGTCTACGCCATCGAGTCGGTCACGGCTCTGGCGCAGGCACCCGAGCAGGCTCTGCGCTACTACACGCAGCTGACCGATGTGAAGCTCCGTAGCGCCATGGAACCGCAGTGGGGCATCTACATTGCGGAGTCCTCGAAGGTGATTCGTCGTGCGCTCGCTGCCGGTCATCAGCCCGTTTCTTTCCTGATGAGTGAGAAGTGGGCTGATGACCTGGCGGATGTTTTGCGCGCCCATCCTGACACTCCCGCGTATGTGGGTAGTGAGGAGCAGCTGGAGCAGGTGACCGGTTTTCATCTGCACCGTGGCGCGTTGGCGGCGATGGCTCGTCCTGCGCCGCAGCCTCTGGAGCAGTTGCTGCAGGGTGCCTCTCGCGTGGCGATCCTGGAAGATATTGTGGACCACACGAATGTGGGCGCTATTTTCCGTTCGGCTGCCGCGTTGGACGTGGATGCTGTGCTGGTGACTCCGCGGTGCGCTGATCCGCTGTATCGCCGCTCGATTCGCGTGTCGATGGGTACCGTTTTTCAGGTGCCGTGGGCTCGCCTAGAGTCGTGGCCTGCCGACCTGCAGACCCTGCACGAGCTGGGCTTTAAGAGCGCAGCGCTCGCACTGGAAGAGGACTCGCTGACCCTGGAGGAGCTGTCTGCCCGCCGGGATGAGAAGCTGGCGCTGATTCTGGGCACGGAGGGGCACGGACTGTCGCCCCGCACCCTGGCTGCGTGTGACGATACGGTGATGATTCCGATGTCGCACGGCGTGGATTCTTTGAACGTTGCGGCGGCAAGCGCCGTGGCGTTCTGGGAGACCCGCCCGCGTTCATAACCTGAGTTCCTAGCTTGATTCTTAACCCCCGTGAGCGCCTTCTTCGGGTGCTCTTGCGGCAGCTAGGTTGGTGCCTGTGAGGGAACGTACTGGGATTTAATCCGTGAAGGTGGTACCCTTAATGGGTTGTGCGCGCCCTATGCGTGCACAATGGTGATGCGCTCTGAGATTTTCTCGATAGCTGCACATCGAAAAACCTACTCCATCTATATAAGGGCTACTGGCAAAATCCAGTAGCAGAAGAAGGTAATCAATGAAGGCAGAAATCCACCCGGACTACAACCTGGTTCTGTTCCGCGACCTCGCATCCGGCAAGGTCTTCCTGACCCGTTCCACCATGACCTCGGACAAGACCGAGAAGTGGGAAGACGGCAACGAGTACCCGATCGTCGAGGTTGAAATCTCGTCCGAGTCGCACCCGTTCTACACCGGTAAGCAGCGCATCATGGACTCCGCAGGTCGCGTCGAGCGCTTCAACGCACGCTTCGGCAACTTCGGTAAGAAGTAAATCTTCTTTCCCAGTTTTGCTTTTTAGCGAAATCAATGCCCCGTTCTCCTTGGTTTTCAGGGAGGCGGGGCATTGTGCGTTCTGCGAACCATCGCAGAATAGCTCGCGCGAACGTGAGGAAAGTTGTAATGTAAAACCTTTCGTTCACTGGTGCGTAGACCCGCTGACGGCGTTACAATGGGAAAGTATTTTGCGAGCTGTGCATTTTCTGTGCCCTCCAGCACCGCCCCACATCGGCGGGTTATTTTCCGGCTCTCTGCACTCTAGAGACTTCGCTGGATGCGCCGCGCACCTCGCGTATCACCACCTCAAACAAAGGACAACTTAATGAGCGACGCTCACTCTGAACCGTCGCAGAAGAAGAAATGGGTCAAGCGTATTCTGCTGATCCTGCTGATTCTTCTGCTGGTTATTACCCTCGGTATTGGTTTCTTTATCTGGCGTGCTGGCCACACCTGGGATAGCAAGACCGAGAAGTTCGACTCCATCACTAAGGTGGATGAAGACCTCAGCAAAATTAAGGAGCAGCTTGGCGAGGCTAAGAAGCTCAACGTGACGGAGCTGAAGGCTCCGACCGTCACTAACTCGGACACTGGTGGCAACTCCGCAAATGGTGGCTCAGATGCAGCTGCGGCTCTTGCGGCGAACGCCAGCGAGCACGATAAGGACGGCGACGGTATCCTGGATAACGGCTATAACTACGGCGTTGTGAAGGGTCCCGGCAAGAATATCCTGCTGCTCGGTAGCGATACTCGTACCGGCGCTGATGCAGCTCTGGTGAGCGGTTCCCGTGCAGACACCATTATGCTCATGCACATCCCGGCCGACGGCAAGGGCGTGTACATCATCTCGATTATGCGAGATACCTGGGTTGATATTCCCGGCTACGGCACGGCTAAGGTGAATGCTGCACTGAACTACGGTGGTGTTTCCCTGCAGGTTGCTACCATCGAGAACTTGGTGGGCGTCAAGATCGACCACGTGGCTGAGATTGAGTTTGAAGGCTTCAAGTCTCTCGTGAACGCTATTGGTGGCGTGGATGTCCAGGTTCCCTTCGCATTCACCAGTAACGTTTGGACCTTTACTCCGGGCCTGATGCACCTCAACGGTAGTGGCGCTCTGAGCTTCGTCCGTGAACGTTACTCTTTCGCTGATGGTGACTACCAGCGTGTTCGTAACCAGCGTGCGTTCCTGCGCGGTCTGTACAACACGATGAAGGCGAAGGGCGCGTTGAGCAACGTGGCATCTTTCCAGTCCTCTATCGAGTCTCTGACCGATTACATGCGTGTGGACCAGGGTCTAAACGCAGCGCAGATTGCTCAGATTGCGGCTCCGGTGCTGACTAGTGGTGACACCACGATGCGTATGACCACCCTGCCGAACGCGGGTCCGGGCTGGTCTTACGATGGTCAGTCAATCATTTTTGTAGACCAGGCTGCAAATGCGCAGCTGGCACATGCTCTGCAGAATGACACGATGGATCAGTTCATGGCGACTTACGGTCAGGACTAAGGTCTGACTCCTTGCGGGGGTGAAAGCTGATGAGGCTTTCACCCCCGCTGGTTTTTAACCGATTCGAGAAAGTTCCCGGAATGTGGGCACCCGCTGGGGCTTTCGTTAGCGTGTAGAGAACCGTTCATGAGATCCGCTGGGGCGCACAAAGGGGGCGGCTACCTCACCGTGATGGTGGGGTAGCCGCCCCTTCGTATTTTTACGTCCTGTTGGGGAGGAGTTTATGCCTTCGAGTCTGCTTCTTCAGCCTCGTCGGTCTCTTCGTATTCTTCCTCATACTCGTCGTATTCCTCGTAGTCGTCGTAGTGGGGCTGGCGACCAAAGTAGAACGCTACAGCCGCGATAGCGCCACCCAGAATCGCGATGAGCATGCCGAGCATCGGGGTCCACAGCATCGAAATCAGGCCAGCGACCAGAACTGCGAGGCCTGCACCCTTGACTAGGTTCAGTAGACGTTCGCGTTCGGAGGGCTCGTAGTATTCCTCTTCCTCAATGCTGTACTCGATAACCGGCTTCTCCGCGGCAGGTTCGCTGCGGGTCGGCTCGGGTGCGGAGGAAGCACCGGTCAGGGAGCTCATGAAACCGCGACGCTTCTTCGGCGCCTGCTGTGCGGAGGACTCCAGGTAGTGGCGTTCGCCTTCGGTGGGCACGAATGCCGGGGGCACCTCGTATTCTTCACCAACGGGCAGTAGAGCCGGAACGTTGTTGGGCAGGGTCTCGTACCATTCCTGCGGAATATCTGCGGGGCGTGCAGCCTGAACGGTCAGCGACAGCTCGAGGGTGTTACCGCGAATAGTGCCCCATGCGCTGGTGAGGCGGTCGTTCTCAAACGCGTAACGAATCACGGGCGCGAGCTGCTCAGACATCTGGGTGCTCAGACGACCGACGAGCTTGCGGTCGTGGCGCACCTCCACGCTGTCAACCACGCGGCCGTCGGAGGTCTTCAGCTGGTTAGCTTCCAGGGTCAGAATGACGCGGCCTTCACCGCTGGGCGGCAGGATGCTGTGCAAGTATTCGGAGTGTTCCTTCTCGTCGAGCACCTTCATGGACGGGCCCTGGGGCAGCAGGGTCGCGCGGGTCGGTGCGTCGTTGAGGGGGAAGAGCGAGCTGGGTGCGGACAGGGAGAGCACGCCGGTGCTCTTCACGTGCATGCCGCCGCCTTCAGCGCGTACGGCAACAGCGGAGAGCTGCAGGTGCGCGATGGGTTCGTAGCCGGAGGCGACCACGCGGGTAATGGAATCCCAGTACGCGGCGGAGTCTGCCGCGCTCATGCGGCCTACCTTGAACTCGTCAATGTAGACGGCGATGCTATTGGGCTCGTAGGGGTTATCCGGTTCGGGCACGAGACGCGCTTCACCGTACCAGATACGTTCACGGTCGATGTGCAGTTCCTCAAAAATTTGGAGGGTTTCTGCTTCGTAGTAATCATCGGTGACAATGTCAACGCTACCGCGATCACCGAGTGCGTAATCGACCACTGAAAACTCCTTCTGATATGTCTAAGCGAGCGGATACCTAGTCTATTCTCTCATGCTTTCAGAGCGGACAGCTCACAAAAAAGGGGTGACATTTATCTGTCTTTTAGCACCGGGTGCATATAGTTTTGTGTCCCAGTGAAACTGCCCCGGTAATGAGTGCCCACGTCAGTACGTGAACCACCGCATGAGGGAAATATTTAGACGGCACACCGCCGCTGTGAATTCTATAGATGAGTCAGAAAAAGACCACCGTTCGGCACCTCCCGGTGCGTTACCGGGAGCGTGCCGAACGGCAGTCTCTCACAGCGGATTGAGAACCTGGCGGGGGAGAACGGAACCTAGTCTAGGCACCGGTCCACACCCCGCCTCAGCTACTCAAACCATGCAGCTTAGTCCTGCAGGGAAGCGTTGAACTTCTGAGCCACAATCGAACGACGACCGTGGTCCTGAGCCTCCAGAACCAGACGACGCAGAGCCGACGGAGCCTCGGGGTTCGCCTCCAGCCACTTCTGAGCCAGCGCCACGGAGGGGTTGCCCTCAACGCCCAGACCCTCGGTGGAGCCGGTGTTGTACGGAGCCTTCGGGTACAGGCCACGCACAATGCGGGTCGCCATACCAATCGAACGAGACGCCCAGATAGGCAGCAGAGCCTCGAAGTAGGAGTCGTAGTAGGACTCACGCAGCTCAACCGGACCGCGAGCAAAACCGTTAATGGTCGAAGCCAGAGCGTCGTTCGACAGCGACTCGTCTTCCATGATGGTCTTGTATGCGGCAGCCTTACGCTCAGCAGAGGGCAGAGCAGCAATCGCGTACGCGTAACCGTTCGAAGAAATCGAGGAGGGGCTGTATTTAGCCGCACGGTCCAGATCCTCAACGGTGACCAGGTTGCGGCTTGCGAGCGCACCCAGTGCACTCCAACCCAGGTTCTGGTCGTAAGGAATACCGGTTGCATCAGCAATATCGCCGGTGGTATCTTCGAACGCACCGCGGGCAATATCGCGGCAGAGCTCTTCACCCTTGGTCGCGTTGGTGGAGACCGAAATCAGGCCGCGCAGCAGAATCAGCTGCTCGTCGGAGCCGGGCTTAGCCTGTGCCAGTGCGGCTGCGAATGCGTCGTAGAGAGCGTCGTAGAGGCGCTCGCGGCCGGTGGGTGCGGAGAAGGTTGCGATGGCGACCTGTGCGTTGTTGACCATGGTGCCCAGCAGGGATGCGCTCGGCTCCTTGGAGACGTTGCGGACGACTGCGTCGACGTAGGTGGTGACGGGCAGGCGTGCATCGCGCACGTTCTCCCAGAGGGAGCCCCAGATGAGGCCGCGGGAGAGCGCGGACTCGAGGGTGGAGACACCTTCGATAGCTGCCTGCAGGCCGTCTTCGTCGGTCAGGGCAACCTTGGCGTAGGTGTGGTCCTCTGCGTTGAGCATGAGCAGGTCAGCTTCGCCAACGAGCTTCTTCTGCTCGTCGGTGAGCTCCACGCGGTACTCGGAGACGGGCTCTGCCGGGTACTCGAGGGAGAGCAGGCCGGTGGAGACGAGCTTGCCGTCGGTCAGTGCGAAGGTTTCCAGCTTTGCCACGTGGGGGCGGCCCAGACCTGCGGGCTGCTGTGCGGGCAGTTCCTGGGTGAGGATCAGGTCGGTGAGCTGACCGTCTTCGCCGTAGACGCGCTTGGTGCCCAGTGCGGACACGCCGGAGGTCTGCAGCCATGCGTTAGCCCATGCCTGCATGTCGCGGCCGGAGACCTCGTTGAGTACCTGCAGGAAGTCGTTCAGGGAGGTGTTGCCCCATTCGAAGCGCTTGAAGTACACGCGTGCTGCCTCGATGAAGGTGTCGAAGCCGACGTAGGCGACCAGCTGCTTGAGCACGGATGCGCCCTTTGCGTAGGTGATGCCGTCGAAGTTCTGCGATGCTGCTTCCAGGTGGGGGATGTCAGCGACGATGGGGTGGGTGGTGGGCAGCTGGTCCTGCATGTATGCCCATGCCTTGCGGTTGTTCGCGAAGGTGACCCATGCGTCGTTGAAGTTGTTGGCTTCCTTAGCGCCGAGGGTGCCCATGAAGTCTGCGAAGGATTCCTTGAGCCACAGGTCGTCCCACCACTTCATGGTGACGAGGTCGCCGAACCACATGTGTGCCATTTCGTGGCAGATGGTGTTGGTGCGGCCTTCGAGGTCGTCCTCGGTTGCGCCGGAGACGAAGATGTAGTCTTCGGTGAAGGTGACCAGGCCGGGGTTCTCCATTGCGCCGATGTTGTATTCGGGCACGAATGCCTGCTCGTACTTGGGGTACGGGTAGGGGTAGTCGAAGAGGTCCTGGAAGAAGTCCAGGCCGTTTTTGGTGACCATGAAGATGTGGTCGTAGTCGAAGTGCGGCTTGAGGGACTGGCGGCAGTATGCGACCAGGGGGATGTCGCCGCTGTTGACCTTGCTCTTGGGCTTGTAGGTGGTGGTTGCGGTGAAGTATTCGCCGGCAACGATTGCGGTGATGTAGGTGGAGATCTTTGCGGTGGGGGAGAAGACTCGCTTGGTGATGGAGTCGTCGGTGGGGTCTACGACCTGGCTTTCGAGTACGCCGTTGGAGCTGACGACCCAGTCCTTGGGTGCGGTGATGCGGAAGTTGAAGACTGCCTTCAGGTCGGGCTGCTCGAAGTTCGGGAAGACTCGGCGGCAGTCGGAGGGCTCGTACTGGGTGTACAGGTAGACGCGACCGTCGGAGGGGTCGAAGTAGCGGTGCATACCTTCGCCGGAGCGGGAGTAGTAGGAGCGACCGTGGATGGTGAGTACGTTTTCTGCCTGCAGGTTGGGCAGGGTGATGCGTGCGCCGTTGACGACATCAGCCAGGGTCAGTTCGGTGCCGTTGAGCTTAACGGAGTCGACGCTGTGGTGGATGTAGTCGATGAAGGTTTCTGCACCGGGGGTGTTGCAGGAGAATCGGACGGTGGTGACGGTGGGGTAGGACTCGAATTCGGGGTCCTTGGCGTTGGTCAGGTCGACATGCACGTCGTAGGTGTCGACACTGATGAGAGCCGAACGTTCTGCGGCTTCTTCGCGGGAGAGGTTCTCATTATTCATGCTCTTTATTCTAGTCGTTATGACCGAAAATATGGCAGTTGAACGGGCATGCTCGTCATATTAGTTGAGAAGTGAGGGGTCGTGGCATGGCTTGGGATAAACGATACTCAATATGTGACACAGAACATACTCTTTCGATTTGCAGAGCGTCCAGAAAGCCCGTATAGTATTACGTGTTGCTTCGAACGGCACCGAAAGGAAAACGTTCGAAAGTCACCTGCGCGGGTGGCGGAATAGGCAGACGCGCTAGCTTGAGGTGCTAGTCCTCGTATTAGAGGGTGGGGGTTCAAGTCCCCCCTCGCGCACAGATAATCCCCGGTTCTTCGGAACCGGGGATTTTTGTATTCCCGGCTTTGTGCGCCAGGTAAAAACCGTGCAAAAAAGTAGTGGGGTGAGGCTCCTTCAAGGAACCTCACCCCACACTAGCTACGCTAAGGAAGCTAGAAGAGCAGCTACATCAGCTGAAACTGAATTACTCAGCCAGACGCTCCGGGTCGGTGGTGACCAGAATCTTCACAGCGGTCTCGTTGTGGTGAATCAGGGTGTCGAAGCCCTTGTCAATCAGGTCTTCCACAGCGATCTTGCCGGTGATGAAGGGCTTGAGGTCAATCTTGCCGGACTCAACGAGCTTGATGGTCTCCGGGTGGGAGTTCACGTATGCGATGGTGCCGCGGATATCGAGCTCCTTGAGCACAACCTTCTGAACATCCAGGGAAGCGGGCTTACCCCAAATGGAGACGATGACGACCTTACCGGTGGGCTTGAGAGCATCCAGGATCAGGTCCAGTGCGGGCTGAACGGAGGTGCACTCGAACGCGATGTCAGCGCCACGGCCGTCGGTCAGCTTGTGAATCTCAGCCAGAACGTCAACCTCAGCGGGGGAGAAAGCGTAGTCAGCAACGCCGGAGTCCAGAGCCTTCTGGCGGCGCAGCGGGGACAGCTCAGAGATGATGACCTTAGCGCCCTTAGCCTTCAGAACTGCGGAGGTCAGCAGACCGATGGGGCCAGCACCGGTCACCAGTGCGAATGCGCCCTCTTCGAACTCGCCTGCACGCTCAACAGCGTGGTAGCCAACGCTCAGGGGCTCAATCAGTGCAGCCTCGTCCAGGGGAATGGTGTTGGGGATCTTGTGAACCCAGCGGCGCTTGACGGCGACCTTCTCGGACAGACCGCCACCGCGACCTGCCAGGCCGATGAAGTTCATGTCCTTGGACAGGTGGTAGTCCTTGGAATCGGGGCCGGTGTAGACGTCATCGCGAATGATGTAGGGCTCGACAACAACGTGGTCGCCAACCTCAAGGTCGTCTACGCCTTCGCCCAGTGCCTCAACAACACCGGAGAATTCGTGACCGAGGGTGACGGGGGAGTCCTCACCAGAAATGGGGTGGGGGTGACCGTGCTGGGGGCAGAAGATGGGGCCGTCGAGGTATTCGTGCAGGTCGGTACCGCAAATACCGCACCAGGCGACCTTGACCAGAACCTCGCCCGCAGCGGCTTCGGGTGCGGGGATGTCTTCAATGCGGATGTCGTTACGGTCGTAGAAGCGTGCTGCCTTCATGGGATGGAGCTCCTTAGCGTGGTTGTGGCGCTCACTGCGGTGTGTGCTTGCCGGTACGGTTCGCATCCATGGGTCTGTCACGGTATTGACAGAGGCCCAAACGACATGGTCTGGACCGGTTGTGAACTGTCCTGCCGGCATTCGCATCGCTAGCGCCGGATGGTGATGGGTGCGGCTGGATTGTCGCTCCCATGTGCTTAACGCTACTCCTATGAATCAAAGATTCCTAGGATATATACAAATTTTCTTTTATGTGACACAAATTTCTTTTTGGGTGTTTTCGACTCCATCACGCCCGACCCTCTAGCGCCCGGCGAGCGCAGACGGTAGCGTAGAAGCATGACTGACGCGAACGCACAGGGTACCGCCGCCCACACCCAGCCCACTTCCGACAACTCTGCTCAAACGGTACCGAACCGACCCGCCGCAACAACTCGCCGATACGAGGCGCCCGATGCTGATTGTGTGCGCGGTAGCGAGTATTCCGAGATTCTTGCCCTTGAAACTGAGCAGCGTAAGCGTGCCGCTGAGTACCGCCGCAAGCGTAGGTCTGCGCAGCCCGAGCAGAAGCATGCTGACCATGGGCAGCCTGAGCAGGAACATCGCCACGGCGAGCGCCACGGTCACGGAAAGGGTCACAGCCCGCACCGCGGTCATGGAAGGGGTCACCGCCTCGACGAAGACAGCGGACTGGCGCATATTCGCCGCGACCTCGCCGATTCCGTTGCCTCCCGTGCGGATTCTTTGACCGCAATTCTCAAGGCGATTCACGCGCATCCTGAGACTGCCTACGAGGAGTATTTCGCCTCCCGCACGCTCGTTGATGCGGTCCGCGAAGCCCACCCGAACCTCAGTATCGAGCACCCTGCCTTCGGTCTGGATACCGCGTTCAAGGTGGAGCTCACCAGCGCCGACTACGACCCCGCCAAGCACCGCACCATCGCGATTCTCTCCGAATACGACGCGCTGCCGGGCATCGGTCACGGCTGCGGTCACAACGTCATTGCGGTATCCGGGCTGGGTGCTTTCCTTGCCCTGGCGGATGCGCTCGCCACCGGTCCCGAGGCGTTCAGCGGTAGGGTTCTCTATTACGGCACGCCCGCCGAAGAGTCTGATGCCGGTAAGGAGCTAATGGCGCGTGCCGGCGCGTTCGAGCAGGTGGATGCCGCCATTATGGTGCACCCCTACTTTATCGATGTGGCTGATCAGGCGTGGTTGGGTCGCCGTGAATGTCGCGTGACCTACACGGGCGTGAGCGCGCATGCTTCCTCGCACCCGTTTATGGGTCGTAACGCCCTGGACGCGGCGAACCTGGCGTATCAGGGTTTGGGTTTGTTGCGTCAGCAGATTCCCGGTTCTGACCGTATTCACGCGATTATTGACCACGGTGGGGACGCCCCGAACCTGATCCCTGCCTCCGCGAGCTTGCACATTAATATCCGTTCTAAGCACGCGCCGACTCTGCGTGCGCTCTCGCGACGGGTTGAGGAGGTGCTGCGCGGTGCGGCGCTCATGGCTGGTGTGAGTGCGGAGGTGACGTGGGATTCTTCGCCGATGACCATGCCGGTGCGCACGAACCGCCCGCTGCTCAAGCGTTGGGTTTCGGCTCAGCGTTCGGTGGGCCGTCACCCGTACCCGCCCGGTACGGTCAGTGACACGCTGGCGGCTTCGACCGATTTCGGTAATGTGAGCCTGCGTGTGCCCGGTATTCATCCGCTCATTCAGATTGCGCCTGAGGGTACCGGTATGCATACGGTGGAGTTCGCGCACTGTGCGGACACTCCGGCGGCGGTTGATGCTGCCCTGGATGCGGCATTCGGGTTGGCATCTGTGGCTTTGGACTTCCTGGTTGATGACGAGTTGGCTCAGACGGTCCGTGCTGATTTTGAGGCTTCCGGAGGCGCGGTAGATGTGGAGGGCTACTTTAGCGACATGTGACCTTGCTCAAAAGGTCAGAACGTCATTATTTGGTTTTGTGAGTGAAAAACACCCCTCATAGCCCATAAAGTCACCAGCACCCATCGAAAAAAGCAAAATAACCCAACACAAAACGCAAAATCTGCGGCATAATAGAAAGTAACGAAGCGAGCCCACCGGGGAAGAACGCCCACCCTAAGGAAATTCACCCCCGAGGCACACACCCGCTTCCTCATAAACCCCGCGAGAATCCTCTCGCACCACACGGATAACTCTCACGAAAGAGGGCATACAGCAATGAACGGTGTCAACAACCCCACCAAGCTCGGCGTCATCGGTGCAGGCGGCGTCGGTAGCGCAACCGCATACGCAGCTATGGTCCGCGGCTCCGCAGACGAAATCGTCCTGTACGACATCGACGGCAAGCGCGCACACGCTGAAGCACTGGACATCGCACACGGCGCAATGTTCGCACACGAAGCAACCGTAACCGGTGGCGACGACATCGAACTGCTACGCGACTGCGACATGGTCATCATCACCGCTGGTGCTCGCCAGAAGCCCGGCCAGCCCCGCCTCGAACTGGCAGGCGCAAACGTCGCAATCCTCGAGAAGCTGCTGCCGAACATTCTGTCCGTAGCACCCAACGCGATCATCATGCTCGTCACCAACCCCTGTGACGTTCTCACCATCGTGGCTCAGAAGATTACCGGCCTGCCCGCAAACCGCGTGCTGTCCTCCGGTACCGTTCTGGACTCCTCCCGCCTGCGTTGGCTGATCGCTAACAAGGCTGGCGTCTCCATCAAGAGCGTTCACGCAAACGTTGTTGGCGAGCACGGCGACTCCGAGTTCCCCGTCTGGTCCGCAGCAAACATCGGCATGGTTCCCCTGACCGAGTGGAAGCAGGACGGCAAGCTGCTGTTCACCGAAGAGGTCCGTGAAGAACTGGCAACCGAAGCTATGCGCGCAGCATACAAGGTCATCGAGGGCAAGGGTTCCACCAACTACGCAATCGGTATCTCCGGTGCACGTATCGCTGAGGCATTCCTCGGCGGCCAGAACGCAGTGCTGCCCGTCTCCACCACCATTGCAGGCGAGCTGTACGGCTTCAAGGACGTTGCACTGTCCCTGCCCACCATCGTGAACCGTGAGGGCATCCAGCGCGTGCTCGAGGTTCCCATGAACGAGGCTGAGCTGGCACAGCTGAAGGCATCCGCTGAGGCAATCCGCGCATCCGCAGCTTCCCTGGGCTTCTAAAAACCCGGCTTCTAATTCTCTCGGGCTCAACCCGTAAGAAGCAAACATTCAGTAGGCGCAGCGTCAAGCTGAGCTAACCGACAGAAGAACCCGCCGCACCCGGCACCCGCCCCTTGAGGAGTGGGGAAGCTGGGGACGGCGGGTTCGCTGTGTCTGTAAGGTCTTTTATGCGGGGCTTGATGTGCCGCATGCATGCTTGGCTTGACCAGTCTGGCTTTATCAACCTGGCTTGCCCAGCCTGACTTGACCAATCTGGGCTTATCGCTCTGGCTTTGGCGTTCTCTTCACAGCCCCGAATTTATTCACCGATTTACCTGCCGCGCCCGTTCATAGTTCCGCGTTTAAACCGCCGCATGACCGCCCGGCGCACACCATCGGCCTGTAGGTAGTAGAATAAATGGCATGAGCATTGATCCTCGCACCGAACTCACCCGCCTCCTTGACGCGCTGGAGGCGCACCTGACCGCCGTCGTCAACCGAACCGGCGAGCACGACCCCGCCGTCGATGAGGCATACGTAGAAATCGCCAACGCCTTCGAAGCCTACGAAGATGCCCTCTTCGAAGCGTACAACGAGGTCACTCCCTTGAGCGTCTACGGTGATGAAGACGAGGATGACCTTGAAGAAATCCTCGACGATGAAGACGACATCGACGACGATATTGAGTACGAGGACTAAATAGCGCCTCGCCCATACGTTACGGACCGACCCCTGACCGGTACCCCTATGTGGGGTAATACGGCAGGGGTCGAACCGTACCCGCAACACCCCGCGTAGCTCTTGCCCTCAGCGTCTACCGGGCGCCTGCCAAACATCTACTGAGAACTACTGAGCATCCACCACACACCTACCGAGCATGTACCGAGAACGGAGACACCCGTGAGCGAACCCCGCACCTGGCGAGACCACGCCCTCATCCTCCGCACCCAAAAACTCGGCGAAACTGACCGCATCATCATCATGCTCACCCGCGACGGCGGAATCACCCACGCCGTCGCCAAGGCTGTACGCAAACCCACCTCCAAATTCGGTGGGCGACTCGAACCGTTCATGCACACCGACCTGTCTTTCAGCCGCGGTCGTACTAATCTGCACACTATTACCCAGGCGGCGACCCTGCACGCCTACACCGCGCCGATTATGGCGAACTACGATGCGTACACCTGCGCCTCCACCATCGCCGAACTGGCGGAAGTACTCACCAAAGACACCGACAACACCGCCGATATTTACACCCTGACTCACGGGGCGCTTGCCGCGCTCGCGCACGGGCAGCATGTGCCGCAGAGGATTCTGACCCGCTACCTGGCGCGTAGCATGAACGCCGCCGGTTGGCCGCTCATCGGCGAGAACTGCACCCGATGCGGTAACCCCCTCGTGAACGCAGATAGCCAGGGTACGGAAAATAGCCGAGCAGAAAATACCGGCGCAGAAAATAGTGCTCCCAGCGGCGCAGGCGGAAGCGGAAGGTACATTGCCTTCCACACCGCCCACACCTACGGGCATCACACGATCCTCTGCCCCCAATGCGCGCCCGCCACCGACACACCCCTGACCGGTTTGCGTGCCGAAGAGCTCGGCTATGCGCTCGCCACCGCTTCGGCGGATCCGCGCGCCTGGGCGACTATTGACGCGGCGCCGGTGCCGGTCGCCTCCAAAATTCTGGGACTCTACCTGAAAACCACTCAGAACCTGCTCGAACACCCCCTCAAAACGGCGAGCGCCCTCGAAGCAGAGATTCCTGCGCCCTAAAGACCCGGCGTTGTAAAGACCGGCATAGTTTAGATGCACGCCGGTGCGGCAATCATGCGTCAGCCGTGCGTCAATCAGAGGGCAAAATAAACCCCGAAGCACCCGCCCAGGCGCGCTATGTCACGGTAAAATAGCTAACAGCACGCCAGCGTTTATTTCTGGCGCATATCTAGGCAAACGACCCCGGGGGAGAACCCCGCCAGGGAAGAAAGGCACACATGGCACGCACCCAGCCCGTACCTCCGCCCGCGCACCCCACCGGGGCAACCCCGCCGCCGATTCCGAAGAAGTTCATTCCGCAGCACGTCGCCGTCGTCATGGACGGTAACGGACGCTGGGCGAACGAACGCGGCCTGCCCCGCACCGAGGGTCACCGCGCCGGTGAGGCCGCCCTGCTGGACGTTGTTGCGGGCGCTATCGAAATGGGCATCCCGTACGTGACCGCCTACGCATTCTCCACCGAAAACTGGAAGCGCTCACCCAGCGAAGTCGCGTTCATTATGCGTTTCTCCACCGAGGTGTTGCAGCGTCAGCTGGAGACCCTCAAGACCTGGGGTGTGCGCATCCGCTGGGCTGGCCGCCGCCCCAAGCTGTGGAAGAACGTCATCGAAGAGCTCGAACACTGCGAGCGCGAAACCATCAATAACACCGTCTGCACCCTCACCATGTGCGTGAATTACGGCGGCCGCGCAGAAATCGCTGACGCGGCGGCAGCTATCGCCGCGGATGCTGTGGCGGGCAAGCTCAAGCCCGGCAACATTACCGAAAAGACCATCCAGAAGTACCTGGACGAGCCCGACCTGCCGGACGTTGACCTGTTCCTGCGTTCCTCCGGTGAGCAGCGCATCTCGAACTTCTTGCTCTGGCAGAGCGCCTACGCCGAGATGATTTTCATGAACGTGCTCTGGCCCGACGTTGACCGCCGCACCCTCTGGGAGGCTGTCGAAGAGTACGCGCGCCGCGACCGCCGCTACGGTGGCGCAGTCGACGCCGTCGCTAACGATAAGTAGCCCCACAAACCACCCACACCCTCCAACCTTAGGGAGAACAAATGCGCATCTACCCGACCTTCTTCAACATCTTCTTCAAGGGCATGGACCCCGAGAAGGCACACCACGTCGGCTTCTGGGGCGTTCAGACCCTGCGCAACGTCGGCATCACTCGCGCGCTGCGCAAGTACTTCCAGCCCGCACCGGAACTGGCAACCACCGTCATGGGTATTACTTTCCCTTCGCCGTTCGGTCTGGCTGCTGGCTTCGACAAGGGCGGTAAGGGTATTGCCGCGCTGGCTGGTATCGGCTTCGGCCACGTCGAGATTGGTACTATTACCGGTCAGGCGCAGCCCGGCAACCCGCAGCCGCGCCTCTTCCGCCTCGTCGAAGATAAGGCGGTTATCAACCGCATGGGCTTCAACAACGACGGCGCCGCAGCGGCAGGTCCGCGTGTTGCTGCCGCCCGCGCAGACCTCGAAACCGAATACCGCGGCGCTGTACGCCCGGTCATCGGCGTGAACATCGGCAAGACCAAGGTCGTCGAGCTTGAGAACGCTATCGAGGACTACCTGATCTCTACCCGCACCCTGGCACCGCAGGCAGACTACCTGGTCGTCAACGTTTCTTCCCCGAACACTCCGGGTCTGCGCACCCTGCAGGCTATCGAGTCGCTGCGCCCGCTGCTTGCCGCAGTGCGTGAAGAGGCAGACCGCGTATGCCCCAACCGCCACGTACCCCTGACCGTGAAGATTGCGCCGGACCTGGTTGATGAGGACGTTATCGAGGTGGCAGCCCTCGCTAAGGAGCTGAAGCTGGACGGCATTATCGCCACCAACACCACCATCGCCCGCGACGGTCTGGGCCTGACCAGCGACATGACCAAGGTCAAGGAAATTGGTGCCGGCGGCCTCTCCGGTGCGCCGCTGAAGCCCCGCTCCCTGGAGGTGCTGCGCCTGCTCAAGCGCGAAATCGGCGACGACCTCGCGATTATCTCGGTTGGCGGCGTGACCACCGCTGAGGATGTGCAGGAGCGCCTGGACGCTGGCGCTGACCTGGTGCAGGGCTACACCGCGTTCCTGTACGAGGGTCCGCTCTGGGCGGCACACATTAACCGTGGCCTGGTGAAGCTGCGCCGCGCTCGCCGCTAAAAGGATTGCAGGCGGGAGCTTTATGCGCCCCGTCGTGCTGGAAGGGGCACCGTTCTCTACCCGTTGGGGGTGGAAGCGGTGCCCCTTTTGCGTGTCCGCTCAACGTATGAGGAGGGTGTGCTGGTATCTGGGGGAGATGAGCTGAAGTTTTACTTGAGATTCTGTTAGCGTTTGGTGTGTTGTGGATTGCACCCTGACATGGAGCGATAGTACTATCAGAGTGGTGCAGCACCGACGATTGCGCCACCACACACTGCATGTTCAAAGGAGACTATTTTGAAAGAAGCAGGTATCAGCGTAATTAGCGCAAATATAGGAAAATTTCTTGATGATCCTGAAGAAAGATTGCTAATACCCCGATTTCAGCGCCCATATTCATGGGAAAATGATAATTTTGAAGATCTATGGAATGATGTAATTAACCTCGAGAGCGAAGAAGTTCATTTTATTGGGACTATTATTCGCTATCAAGGGAAGAAGAAAAAAGCATACTATATTGTAGACGGGCAGCAGAGGTTAACTACTATATCTATTTTGCTTGCTGCTATTCGTGATGCACGTGCAAGACTTAACCTATCCCTATCTGTTGTAGAGGACTGTATCAAGCCAATAGATCCTTATACGGAAGATAGGTTCTATAAGATACAGCATGAAACCGGAGAAGATAAGTTCAGGAAGAACTATCGATCAATTATCGATGCTCCAGATTCCCCTAGCCGACTAAATCTTCCGGACTTGAAAGATGTTAAAGATAATGCATCTAAACGACTGATTGAAGCTCATAGGTTCTTTACTGCAAAAATTAATGAAATTTTAAATGAAGCTCAATTGGATGACGATAAGAAAAAAGTAATTGTAGATTTGTATAAAAAAGTTCGAAATCTCGAAATTGTTGACATTCAGATGGATAATATTCAAGCAGCTTATCGTGTATTTATGACCCTTAATGCGAGAGGTTTGGATCTGTCGCAAACCGATCTTATCAAGAGTCACCTTCTGAGCATGCTGGATGCTGACGATAAGGAAAATAATGACGCTTATAGTGACAGCTGGAATGGAATTCTAAGCGTTTTGGCATCAGGTAATACTACTCCAAATATTCAGATCAAAGAAGATGATTATTTCTACAATTATCTGATTTCTAGGGGTATCCCTTGTGGTGCTAAAAACATTTTTGAGGTTTATGAAAAAGAAGTGCAGAACCAAAAGCATGCTGAAGATATTTTGAAATCTCTCTCTAAAGACGTATCTACCTTCAGAATCGTATATGAGCCTACCTATAATTATGAATCCGGTATTCGAGAGCAGAAGCAGAAGAGGACACATCGGAACGACGCCTGGATTCCCCCTCTTGCTGCATTGCGTGTTTTTGGTGTTACTCAGCCTCGACCTTTGCTTTTTGCAACTTTGCGCCGATTGTTTGATGCAAGCGATAAGCCTGTGAAACAAAATCAGGTACAGAACTTATTCTCAATGATTGAGGATTTTCATTTCATATTCTCAAAGATTGAGAGTGGGCGAGG
>NZ_JABZXW010000036.1 GCF_015265375.1 Rothia sp. (in: high G+C Gram-positive bacteria) | reverse complement strand
GGAGCTTGTCGTGGACGTAGTCCAAGAGCCGGTCGTATTGAGCGTTGACCGATGCCGCGTCGGGCTGGTCATACACCGAGTGCAGCATCGCTTTGACAGCGGGCCATAGTGCTTTGGGGGTGACGGACATGAGATTAGCGGCGTAGTGGGTACGGCATCGTTGCCAAGTGGCTCCGGGCAGGTTGGCGGCGATGGCCTCAACCAGGCCCAGATGGGCATCACTGGTGACCAGGCGCACGCCGGTCAGGCCCCGGGCGACCAGGTCAGAGAAGAACTCCTTCCAGGCTGGAGCGGTCTCGCTGGTGGACACGCGCACCCCCAGCACTTCGCGGTGTCCGTCATTGTTGACTCCGGTGGCAACCAGAACCGCGCACGAGACGACGCGTCCTCCTTCGCGTACTTTCATGGTCAGTGCGTCAGCGGCGACGAAGGTGAAAGGCCCGGCATCGTGGAGGGGCCGGTTGCGGAACTGGTCCACGTGTTCGTCGAGGTCGGTTGCCATCCGTGAGACCTGGGACTTGGACAGTCCTGTGATCCCCAGGGTTTTGACGAGCTTGTCCATACGGCGCGTGGATACTCCTGCTAGGTAGCAGTCAGCGACCACTGTGATCAAGGCGCTTTCGGAGCGTTTGCGGCGTTGAAGCAACCACTCTGGAAAGTAGGTACCTGAGCGCAGCTTGGGGATCGCCACGTCAATGGTGCCGACCCTGGTGTCCAAGGGCCGGTAGCGATACCCGTTGCGCCTGGTGTGACGCTGCGGATCTTGTTGACCCCACTGGGCCCCGCACACCGCATCAGCGTCCGCTGATAACAACGCGTTGATCACGTGCTGGAGCAAGGAACGCATCAAATCCGGGGATGCCTGGGACAACGCCTCGCCAAGCAGGCCAGCAGGGTCGATAATATGAGGAGCGGTCATCGTTGTGCCTCCAAATCATTTCGAGTCAGAAGTAGAAGAGCTTTCTCGAAGGATCACACGGTGACCGCACCCATCACAAGCAACGGGCCGATCACCACACGGTTACACCACTATGCGGGACGCTACTCTTTCACCGCTTAGTTACCGCCTGTTTGAGGCTAAGCGGTATATCGAAAACGTTGGTATATCAGTCAAAACATGGTGTGTTGCCGCCTCTACCGCCTAATTTCTAAAAAGTGTACACGCGAGTGTTCATCTTCCTACATATGCGTGTGTATATATAAAAGTTTTCGGTTTTAGGCGGTGAAGGCGGTAAAGGGTTGGGATTCGGTTGAGATACGAGGGAAAATGCTATACCGCTTTTGCATTTTCAGGCGGTAAACAGCCGGTATCAACGCCGATTAGGCGGTGAAAATCCTCCTCTGCAACCTCCCTCCCACGAGATCATGCACGAGCGAAGATAGTCATACGCCCCGAAGGGGCGTTGGATGATAGTCCTCGATGTTGGGTGATAGTCCCCCCTCCCCCCACCTCGACGACGGGCCTGAGTTTGGCTGAAAGGTAGGGAATAACATAGGGATTCGGTCTCGTCAGGGCAAAACAAAACCCGGTATCTCAGCGACTTTTCGTTGAGATACCGGGTTTTTCTGGTTGCGGGGACAGGATTTGAACCTGCGACCTCCGGGTTATGAGCCCGGCGAGCTACCGAACTGCTCCACCCCGCGGCGACTCATACAACTATACAGACCCCAAACCGGGCATGCAAGCCAAAAACGCGATTTGTAACCAAGCACACAAAAATAGGGGCTGTTGGGTAGAAAGCAGTTGGGTAGGAATAGGGGCTACGGGGCAGTGCCAGGGGTAGAACATACAGGAACGGGGTGGAAGTGAATCACTTCCACCCCGTTCCCGCAGAGATGTTCCCGCAGAGACCGCTAGAGCTAGTCGGTAGGAGCCGTATCCAGTGCAGGCCCCGGATCTAGAGCGAGGACGCTAGACCCGTGGACATCCGATCCCTGAGCATCCGGTATGCGCTACTCCCCCGCTGTCTCTTAGGCTTAGCGAGAAGCCGAGGCGCTGGGCTTAGCGCTAGCCGCTGCGCTCGGAGCCGCCGAGGCACTGGGCGTTGCCGATGCAGAAGCCTTAGCGGACGCCGCGCTCTGCGCCTCCTCGGCCTCCAGAGCCTTCTTCACGGCTGCCTCCAGACGCTTCTGAGCCTCACCGTATGCAGCCCAGTCGCCCTTCTTCATCGCCGCATCAGCATCGGTCATCGCCTTCGAAGCATCCGTCAGAGCCTGCTTCAGCTCCGAAGACTGCGAAGCCGAAGAACCTCCGGTCGAAGCACCCGAGGTACCCGAAGAACCAGACGCCGAAGCCGAGGGGCTAGCCGCCGAACCGTCCAGCTTCGCGCCCGAAGAGCCACCGAACACCTGGTTCAGCGCCTCCTCCAGAGTCGGAGCGAAACCGACCTTATCGCCGAAGCTCACCAGCACACGCTGCAGACGCGGGTACTTGGCGTCACCGCTCGACTGCACGTACACCGGCTGAACGTACAGCATGCCGCCGCCCACCGGCAGGGTCAGCATATTGCCGTTAATAACCTCAGACGAACCGCGGCGCAGCAGGTTCAGCTGGTTCGACACCTCAGCATCAGAGTTGAAAATGTTCTGAGCCTGGCCCGGGCCCGGAACCACCGAAGAACGCGGCAACTCCAGCAGACGCAGCTTGCCGTAATCGGGGCTACGCTCGCCGTCCTTACCGGTACCGGCATCACCATTAGCGGCAAGGAAGCCGTACATCACGTTACGAGAGTTCGAATCGCTCTGCTGAGGAATGAACGTGGTCGTCAACGAGAAGTGCGCACGAGAATCGCCGGGCATCTGCAGGGACAGGTAGTAGGGCGAAATCGGCTGGTTACGATCATTGGTCGGGTCGTTCGGAATCGACCAGACGTCGTCACCGGCATAGAAGCTGTGAGCGTTCGTCACGTGGTACTTATTCAGCATGGTGCGCTGAATATTGAACATGTCGGTCGGGTAACGCACGTGGCTCATGAGCGAAGCGTTCATCTCGTGATAGCTCTTCACCGTGCCGGGGAAGACGCTCTGCCAAGCCTTGAGCACCGGATCTTCCTCATCCCAGGCGTACAGGGTCACCGAGCCGTCGTAGGCGTCCACGGTGGCCTTCACCGAGTTACGGATGTAGTTCACCGACTTCGAGCGCTGAGCCCCCGCCGCGGTGGCAGAATCCTGCGAGCTGCCCTGCGCGTAGGGGAACTGGTCGCTCGTCGTGTAGGCGTCCACGATCCACTGCACGCGGTTATTCACGATCGCCGGGTACGGCTTGGAATCCACCGTCAGGTACGGGGCCACCTTGCGCACGCGGTCCAGCGGGTTGCGTTCGTACAGAATCTGTGAGCCGTCGCGCACCGCATCCGAGAGCAGAATGTCGGAGGACTGGAACTTAATCGCATAGGACAGGCGAGCCAGCAGCGAATCAACGCGAGGACCACCGTAACCGGTGAAGGTGTACTTCGCATCGGAGGCGTTGGTTTCGTCAGCAGAGAGCGGACGGTCCAGCTCCAGGGTGTCGCCCTTACCGCCCACAATCGAATACTCCGGCGAGCTCGTGCCGAAGTAAATACGCGGCTCGTAATCCTCGCTCAGGGTACCGGTCGCCTTAATACCGGACTGCAAGAACTTCGGGTTACCCGCAGAATCCACCTGGTTACCATAGGCGGCAATCACACCGTAACCGTGGGTGTACACCACGTGGCGGTTATACCAAGAATCGCCGCTCGTCTGCGCCGGGTTCAGCTCACGAGCCGCCAGCACCGTATCCTGCGTGGTGTTACCCACCGAATAGCGATCCACCGACAGCTGCGAATCAAAACGGTAGTACGGGCGGAACTGCTGCATCTGCGCAAACGCCGAGGACACAACATTCGGATCCAACAGGCGGATATTCGCAATGGTCGCGCTCGAAGAGCTCAAAGCACCGGCACGGGTATCAATCGTCGCGTCATACGGAGTGGTCTCGATCTTGTCCAGACCGTACGCGTAACGGGTCGCATCAATATTGCGCTGAATAAACTTCGACTGAGCGCCCTGCTCATTCGGAACCACCTGGAAACGCTGAACAATCCACGGGTACAGGCCGCCAGCAACCACGGCAACAATCACCAGCATCGCGGTGCTAATCAGCGGCAGACGCCAACGATTCATCGAAGCAGCCACCACAAACATGATCGCCACCAGCAAAGCAGAAATCGCCAAAATAGCGTTCACCGGGATTGACGAGTTCACATCCGTGTACATCGCACCAGCCCAACGACCCACCTGCTGCTGAGTCGACGAATAGCGGTCCAACCAGAAGCTCACCGCACGAGTCAGCAAAAACACAGCCACCACAATCGCAGCGTGACGGCGGAATGCCGACGTGGTACTCACACCACCGGGCTGCACCTTAATACCGCCGTAGAAGTAGTGCATGAACAGGCCCGCGAGCGCCGACAGCACCACAGCGGAGGTCACCAGAGTCACCACCATGCGGAAGAACGGCAACGCAAACAGGAAGAAACCGTAATCCAGACCGAACTCCGGATCAGTCTTACCGAAGGACTGCTGGTTGAAGAACAGCGCGACGGTGCTCCACTGAGTCATCGTCGCCGAAGCAATGAACAGACCCAACAGCAGCGGAACCGCAATCAGGAGAACCTTACGCGCCTTATCCACGCTCTCGTGGTAGCGGCGCATGCTCTCCTCAGCACGCTGCTGACCAAACACGTCACGCAGCATCTGCTCGGCAGCATCCGTGCCGCTCGTCGGCACGCTCTGATTCGGGTTCGGTGCCTCCTGCGGCTCCTTCTCGGACGCCGGCGCCACATCAGCATGACGGACCGCATACGACATCGAAGCCCACAGCGGCACAGCAATCACCACGGCAGCCACCACAAACACGGCTGCCTTCAACAAAATCTGGGTAGTGAACACGGTGCTATAACCCAGCTGATCAAACCACAGCCAGTCCGTGTACACCTGGGACGCACCCACAAAAGCAGCAATGAGCACCGCCACCACAGCAATCGTCACCCGCAGGGGGCTACGACGCTTAGGCGTTGACTTCTTCGGCTTGGGATGCGCGGTGTTATTGGTCGACTCAGACACAATTCCTCGCTCATCATACGTTCAGAGAAAATAACTGCCTTTAAGTATCTCAGAGGTAACGCGGAAGGGCAGAACCTCGTAGAAGCTCGGGGCGAAATATGACCGGGTTGAGAGGTTTTGGGATGCGAAATGCTGAGGTGAGAGGTGCTGGCGAGGATTACGGAGACGCAGACGAGGACAGAGAATAGGGTGCAGAACAGCCCCGGTACCGTAAAGTACCGGGGCTATTCTGCGCTATACGGGTGAGAATCTCGCGGAGAGAAACGTTATGTTAGGAACCGCAGCGGGGCAGGGAATCATCCGGGGTGCCGGACTTAATCGCCTCCACCGTCTTCACCGCCTCATCCAGGGTTGAGACAGGGATTACCACCATCTCGCCCTTGACCTGGCCTGCGTGATAGTAGTTGAACAGTGCCGGGTCCTCAGCCTGCATCTTCACAATCGAATCGCAGTTCTCCTTAGGTGCCAAGAAGTAGCGCGCACCGTAACGGCCCGTCGCCAAAATCTTGTACTTAATGCCGCCAATCGCGCCGACCTTACCGTTCGCGTCAATCGTGCCGGTACCCGAAATGTAGCTGCGGTACGGGTCGCCTCCGGCATCCTCATCGGCGAGCAGAGTACCCTCGCTCAGCTTATCCACCGTACCCAGCGCCAGCATCAGACCGGCGCTCGGGCCGCCCACACCGTCCAGGTTGTACTGCACGTGCGCCGGCAGGTCATAGCTCTGCTTCAAACCCGCGCCCAGAATCCAGCGGCTATTGTCGCTGGAACGAACCGGGGTCAGCTTAAAGGTCTGCTGCTTGCCGTCACGTTCCACGGTCACATCAATCGGCGAGCCGTTCGAAGCGTTCACCGCCTTCGGAACATCGGTGAGAGTCTCAATCTGCTTCTCCCCCACCTTCACGATACGGTCATCAGCCCTCAGCGCGCTCGCCGCCGGGGAACCCTCCACCGTGGAAAGCACCTGAACCTTCTCGGTCACCGCCATCTTCAGCTGGCGCATCGCCGCGACCTTCGCCTGAGTCTGCGAATCAGCCATCTGCGCGCCGGTCGCCGCCGTCGCCTGCTCATGGCTCACGTGCGGGTACAGGGCATCGGTCGGCACCACGAGGCTGCGGTTACCGTCAAACGCCAACCAGCCGTAGAACGCCTCCGCGCCGGACAGCTCCGTGTACGGGCCGCCCGAAACCGACACCGTGGTCATGTTCATCTTGCCGAACGTCTTATAGCTGGGCGCGCCAGAAACCTCAATGACGTCCTTCTCCTGATAGGTTCCGAGCACGTCAAAGAGCGGGCCGGGGCCCTCCTTCACATAGGAACTGGGCAGAACAAAAGCACCAGCCAGCAGGGCGCACGTCGCCACAGCACTGACCGAACGCAGGTTCACACGGCGCGGCGCAAAACGCGAACGGCGCTTGGTCGCCTTCTCATTACTCTTCACGCTCGCGGAGGCGGCGTTCGGCTGCTGCTCAGCATCAGGGGTGGACTTAGTCATGGTTTCTACAGTACCGGATAAACCTGCTTTTCAACACGCGGGCGGGCACCGTCACCCCGCTAAAAGTAGAGCAACCACGGGGCGTTTACTCTCTTGCCCCCGCTCTTGCCCACGCCGCGCTGTGTCAGCACCCGACGGTGACAGCGGCACGAAAAAGCTCCCAAACCCCGGCGACAGAGACAAGCTTGTGAGCCCTCAGCTGATTAAGCCGCATCCACAGCGGTGGCGCGGGAAATTCTCAGCAAAAATCGGTAGGCTGGACAGCGAGCGGGCCAGCTACGCCCACCCCCGGATTACGAAAGGCTTCACATGTCTGAGAACCCCACCGGCGGCGCCTCCAACGAGCGCGACCCCCTCGAAGAATTCATTAAGAAGATGCAGGAGCAGGGCTTCGACCCCTCCGCAGGGGCAACCGGCCAGGGCGGCAAGGGCACCTCCTCCAACGCACAGAACCCCTTCGGCGCGCTCTTCGGCGAAGGCGGTCAGAACCCCTTCGGCATCAGCATCGACCCCGAAGACCTGAAGAACATGGGCATGGGCTTCGACCCCGCCATGATGCAGAGCATGTTCGCGCAGGTACAGGCGATGTTCTCCGGTGCGGGCGCATCCGACAGCCCCAGCGGCGTGAACTGGGATAACGTGAAGAACCAGACCCGCCAGATGCTCGCATCCATGGGTGAAGACCCCTCCGTACCCGAAAACCTCAAGCGCGCCGTAGAAGACGCGGCGAACCTCGCAGACCTCTGGCTGGATGCGGTGACCACCGTTGAGCGCCACAACCACCCGGTACAGGCATGGTCCAAGGCGGAATGGGTTGAGCATTCCTTCGACTCCTGGCGCGAAATGGTCGAGCCGGTCGCAGCCGAAGTCACCCAGTCCATGGTCATGCCCGGCGCACCCGAAGACGTACCCGAAGAGATCTCTCAGATTCTCAACAGCGGTTTCTTGAACAACATTGGTTCCGTGATTTTTGGTGCGCAGATGGCGCAGGCGCTCGCGCAGCTCGCCGGTGAAGTGTACTCCTCAACCGACGTGGGCTTCCCGCTCGCGCCCGGCTCCTCCGCGCTGCTGCCCAACGGCTACCAGCAGCTCGCCGACAGTATCGAGGTGCCCCCGCAGGAGGTCCTGCTCTACCTTGCTGTGCGTGAATCCGCGCTGATCCGCCTGCACAAGGCAAACCCCTGGCTGCGTGAAGACCTGGTCCAGCTCGTGGCACGCTACGCCCGCGGCATCCGCGTGGACATGAACCGCATGCAGGACGCCGCATCCCAGGTGGACATGAGCAACCCCGACGCCGTACAGGAAGCATTCGAAGGCGGCATGTTCAGCCCCCAGCGCACCGAAGACCAGGAACTGGCGGTACAGCGTCTGGAGGGTCTGCTCGCCCTCATCGAAGGCTGGGTATCCGTCGTAACCGAGGACGCAACCCGTAACCTGCCCAAGGCACCGCAGCTGACCGAAATCATGGCGCGCCGCCGCATCGACGGCGGCCCCAGCGAGCAGGTCTTCGAGAACCTGGTCGGCCTGGAACTGCGCCCGCGCCTGGTACGTGAAGCACAGCAGTTCTGGCGCTGGTACGAAGAATCCCACGGCATTGAGGCACGCGACGGCCTCTGGGACACCCCGGAGACCCTGCCCACCCCCGCCGAGCTGGAAGACTTCACCGCATACGATGCGCGCATGAACGAAATCAGCCTGGACGACGTGGACTTCGACTCGGAGCTGCAGAAGCTGCTGGACGGCGGCTTCGGCGACGCGCCCGAAGAAAAGTAAAGCTGAGCGAAGTAACGCTGAGCGGCGAAAGTAAATAGCTGACACTCGAGCGGGGGTGGCTTGTGAATGTACAAGTCACCCCCGCTCGAGTGTTTCGTTTGGTTTTTGATTCTTTGATTTTCGGGAAGCGCGTTAGCCGGTTGGATTTTAGCTGGCTGGATTTTAGTCCGCGCTGTTTTCGCCGCGCTCACCCTCAGCACGCGAGCGCCCCAGCGCGTACCCCTCCAGGTAGGCCTGCGCCCGCAGCAGCTGCGGGTAGCGCGCTTCCAGGGCACGGAACGCCGCCGAATGATTCGGCTGCAGCAGGTGGCAGAGCTCGTGGTGAATCACCGAATCCAGCACATACTCGGGCACACCCTGCAGCTCCGAGGAGATGCGAATCTGCGTATTCGCGTAGGTTGCCGAGCCCCAGCGCTGACGCTGGTTGCTCACCCAGCGAATCGACAGCTTCTCGAGCCTGCCCGAGGCAACCAGCTCCGGCAGGTTCTTCTGCGCCAGGTGCAGGGCGCGGGAGCACAGGTACTCGTCCGTGACCGTCAGCTGCGTGGCACGCTCACGGCGGGCGGCACGACGCTGAATGCGCGGCAGCAGGCGGGCAATATGCTCATCAATCTCTTCGCTCGTACTCGCGGCGGGAATGAGCAGGCGGTAGGCGGGGTTGCCGTGCTCGTCCACGCCGTCGCGCTGCATGCTGATGGTGCGGGTGCGGCGCGCCGAGCGGACCAGCTCAATCTGCGGGCGGTCCTCGGTGGCGGGCAGAATCTCACGCTTAAAACGCTGAGCCATAATCTCCTCTTCCCTTTGACGAACGGCGAGTCTGAGCCGAGCGGGCCTGGCCGTACGAGGAACCGGCGCTCTCAGCCCTGCGGCGGCGCTTCGCCGGATCAATATCGTCCAGGAAACGCGAACGCTTACGCTGACCGCGACCGCCCACGGTGCGGGTCATCGTCCAGGTTAGCCACAGGTACTTGCGGGCGCGCGTAATACCCACGTACAGCAGGCGGCGCTCCTCATCCACCTCGTCCGGGGTGGTCGCAAAAGTGATTGGCATGAGGCCCTCGTTCAGGCCGCACAGGAACACGGCGTCCCACTCCAGGCCCTTAGCCGCGTGCAGGGAGGCGAGGGTTACGCCGTTGACCTGCGGTGCGTCGTTGAATTCGCTGCGGTGGTTCAGGGTCGCCACAACCTCGTGCATGGTCAAAGGTAGCGGCTCGGGCACGCCCGGGCGCGGGTTCGCGCGGTGCTCCTGAAGCTGCTCTTGGCGGTGCTGCGCCATCATATCCACCATGTGCACCAGGGCGGCGAGGGACTCCCACTTCTGGCGGGTGGCGCCTCCCGAAAGGGGGCCCTCCTCCTTATAGCCGAGGCCGCCGAGCACGTCACGGGTGTAGCGGGTGACGTCCTCGGTACCGTCCGTGGACTTCGCCGAACCGCGCAGGGCAAGCATCGCCTGCTTGACCTCGGGGCGCTCAAAGAAACGCTCCGCGCCGCGCAGCTGGTACGGAATGTGGGCGGCAGCCAGCGCAGATTCAATCGCCGCCGACTGCGCATTCGTGCGGAACAGCACCGCAATCTCCGAAGGCGGCACGCCGTCCTTCTCAATCAGGTCGCGGATGTCCTCGGCAATGCCGGCGGCCTCCTGCTCATCGTCGGCATAGCCGAACCACTCCACATCCACGCCGGGGCCGCGCTGAGACATCAACTCCAGCGGTGGCGCCCACGAATGCGGGCTCGAATCCGGATGCGGACGGCGCGCCGCCAACAGGCGGTTCGCCAACTCCACCACCTGCGAATGGGAACGGTAGTCGCGGGTCAGCTTCACCGTGTGCGCGCCACGGTACCGGCGCGCAAAATCCAGCAGGTAACGGCTGGTCGCGCCGGTAAAAGAGTAAATCGTCTGGGAGGCGTCGCCCACCACGCAAATATCGTCGCGGCCGCCCAGCCACACATCCAGCAGACGCTGCTGCAACGGGGACACGTCCTGGTACTCGTCCACCACAAAATGGCGGTACTGGTTACGGACGGTCGCCGCGAGCTTCTCGTCCTCCTCCAGCATGGCGATGGTCAGCAGCAGCACATCCTCAAAATCGATGAGGTTACGCTCATCCTTCAAATCCTCATACGCCTGGAAAATACGCTGCATATTCTGCGGGGTAATCGCCAAGGGCAGCTGCTTCTCGCTCAGGCGCTGCATGATGGTGTCCGGGGTGAGCAGCTGAACCTTCGCCCACTCAATCAGCGACGCCAAATCACGCAGCAGGGAACGGTCCGTACTGATGCGCAGACGGTTCGCCGCCTCCGTAATGAGCGTTGCCTTATTCTGCACGATGGACGGGAACGTACCACCCACCACCTGCGGCCAGAAATACGCCAGCTGACGCAACGCCGCCGAGTGGAAGGTACGCGCCTGCACGCCATGCGCACCCAGCTGGTGCAGGCGGGTACGCATCTCCTCCGCCGCACGCAGGGTAAAGGTCAGGGCGAGCACGCGCGGGCCCTGGTAGCGACCGATCGCAATACCGTAGGCGATGCGGTGCGTAATCGCGCGGGTCTTACCGGTACCGGCACCCGCCAGCACGCGCATGGGGCCGTCCAGTTCGGTGGCGACCGCACGCTGATCCGGGTCAAGCCCGGCAAGGATATCGTCTGCGGAGATCATATGCTGAGGCTGCTGAGGTGTGGCGGTCATAATGCTCCATCAGTAAGGCGGGCGGTGCGGGCAGGCGGCATGCGCTCGCGCGGGCATACGGACGCGTGTGTATGCGGGTGCGCGAAGCGGTGATAGCCGGTCTTCCATTGTATTCTCCCAGACTGTGTTCTCCAGACCCGCCGCGGTTTCTTAGCTGTTGCTTTCATTCAGAGCGTGAGGAACCCGCCTCTTTTGGAGTGGGCAAGTAGAAGCTCAACGGGCAGCGCAGGCGAGCACGTTTAGGCTTGTCCACATGTATCTTCACCACTTGGCATAAAGATCCCAAAAACTACTAAACGGCACACATTGGTTTGGTAACCTTAACCCGTGACTTTATCTCCCCTTCAGCTAGCAGCCATCGTCTCCGCCGGAGTGCCCGGGATCTACCCCGTCGGCGCCGAACCGGTCCGCGAAGACAGCGACGACTTCGACTCGGCAATCATCGCCGACTCCACCGGTCGCCGCTGGCGAGTCTGCGCCCCGCGCCGCCCCGACGCCAGCATGCGTCTGGAAGCTGAACACCTCATCCTGCAGTCGTTCAGCCCCGGTCTGCGCGCACGACTGCCCTTCGCCGTACCCACCGTCGCCGGCACCGTACCCTACGCGGGCGGCAACGTGTTCGTGTACACGCACATCCCCGGCACCATCTACGACGTAGACCAGCTCGCCGAGCTGAGCCGCCGCGAAGTTGCGGCGAACCGCCCCTCCCTGGCATCCATCATTGCCAAGGACATTGCGACCCTGCACGTGATGCCCGAAGACATTATTTACGAGGCTGACCTGCCCTCCTACTCCTCGGAGCAGATTCGCCTGCGCAAGAATGCCGAGCTCGAGCGTGCCGCCGCCACCGGTAAGGTACCCGCCGACCTGCTCGCGCACTGGCGCGCCGTGCTCTCCCCCAGCCCGATGTGGCAGTTCCGCCCGCGCGTGGTCCACGGTGACATGGGTGCCGAGAACCTCGTGCTGCACGTAACGCCCTCAACGGCGCGCATCGTGGAGGTCACCGGCTGGTCCGATGTGCACGTGGGCGACCCCGCGCAGGACTTCGCGTGGCTGTACTCCTGCCAGGACATCGACTTCACCGACGAGGCAATCGAGGTGTACCGCCAGCAGATGCCTCAGCTGCCCGACGCCTACCTGGCGCAGCGTGCGAACTTCTACGCGGAGTTCGCAATTGCCCAGTGGCTCACCCACACCGTGGAGGTCGGCGACCGCGACGGTGCAACCCACGCCGTGTCCATGCTCCTGGACATTCAGGACGACCTGCGCGCCTCCGGCGAACTGCTCGGACAGGAAGAGGTCGGCCCGCTGGTCGGTCCCGCCGAGTAGGCGTTAGGGTAGGTACCCGCCAGGTTGCCGCCCACCGCATAGGTTTTTCAATTCAGCCCCGCAGTACTGCACTGCGGGGCTGAAACTGTATCCAGGTAGGTATTTGCAGGGGTTTAGGTATAAAAGGCGCCCGGCGAAATCAGCTCTACAGAGTGTCTGTCAAACCGACGAAATGATGCCTATAAGGTCTAGTGGAGGGGCTTTTGACGGCTTTTTATCAAAATTTCTTTAAGTGTTTCCCCTCACCTTTTGAGCACTAGTTTTGCATTTTTGTGCATGAATGACTCAGATTAAGGCTGAGAGTTGAAGGTGTGCTAAAGGTGCCATTCACAATATTTCCCGGGTGCAATTACACCCCAAACCCACTTAATCCAACTTCTGTAATTGAGAATCCACAGAGCCTCAACTTCACCTTGAACTATGCTCAAAATAGTGCATTTTAGGGTAAAAACTTTGCCCGTAGATTTTTTCAAAAACTCCTGGAATACTTTTGCTGTGCCGCGAGAAAACCAGCGGACACACTCCCCATAGCGCACTGACCAGCGCTGATATCGTGGCAGCGATAAATTGGGGAGACAGATTGGACGGGACCCTGACCGGTCATGTCAGACCCGAGCCGGATTCATGCACCGCGCAACCAATCACCGATGGCAGAAATCTATAGAGTTACTTTCGAGGTTGTGTTTGAGAGTAAAGACGCACGCAAACCCCACGGGGCGCCGGCGGCGCGAGTGAGGCCGCGAGAGCGGCAGTCGTTCGGCGCGATTCTTTCCCGGAGCGTGCGAGGGCACGAAGTACCTCTATAGCTCTTCAGCGGCTGAGGACGCCTCTTACCCTAATGCAGTGGGGTGAAGAGGCGTCCTCTGCCGTTAAAAACCAGCTAGCAAAAGTCCGCGCAGAAAAGCAGCTCACGAGGCGCAATGCCCACGTGAGCTGCTTTTCTGTATTCGATTATTGGCTCAAGCTAACGCGCGAGCGCATGCTATCTAACCCTGCTATTTAGCCTTTGCGCGCCTCACGAATCACCTTCGCCAGCTGCGCCTCCGTGGGCAGGCCACCGCGAATCTGGTGATCCCACACCTCCGCAACGCCCTTGCCGCCCAGGTACACGAACACGGTGCTGATGCGCTCCGGGTCCACGCCCATGATGCGGGAGAACGCAATACGGTACAGGCCCAGCTGGAAGCGTCGAGACTGCATGGTCGCCATCTTCGGGCGGGAACCGCTCTTCCAGTCCACCAAAACCCAGCGTTCGCCATCCTCGTCTTCGGTACGGAACACCGCGTCGATACGGCCGCGCAGGCTCACGCCCTCCACGTGGGTTTCGACCGGGTACTCGACCGCCCAGATGCGGTCCTTCCACTCGTCACTACCCCACTCGCTGTTGGCGAAGCGCTCCCAGAGGCGCTGAACGGAGGCTTCCAGTTCGCTCTCGGATTCCTCGTAGGCATCCTCGAAGGTGAACTCGTCGGAGCTCTCCCCCAGCACCTGTTCCTGCAGGTCAGCGGAGTCTGCAGGCTCAGCGAGCGCGGCGGAGGCAACGGAGGAGGCGGTGGAACCCGACAGGTCAACACCCACCGTGTCCTCCGCTTCGGGTGCCTCCAGCGGGTCGGCGGTCGGCGCGACCCCGAAGTGCTCCTCAATCAGCGCGTGCACCGCCGTACCGATTGTCGCCGCACGCGAGGGGCGCTGAGGCACCGGGCGCATCAGCTGATGCACCGTGCCCTGCGGGTCCTCGCTCAGGCGAATGAACGTGGAGGCGGATAGGTGCCCCGGTAGCTGCTCGGGCAGCACCGGGTCGGTCTGACCCATCATGAGCAGTAGCAGGTCGGCTTCGCGTTCCCAGTCCACCGCCTGCTGGCGCAGGGGCTCGGGAATGGCGGACTCGCCGTGTGTAGCAGATGCGGCGGGTGCAGGGTGGTTTACGCTCTCCCCCGCTACCTCCGCGCCCCGGTGCGGGTCATCCTCACCGACGGCGAGCTCCACCGCCAGGGCGGCACGCTCCACCGCCTCGCGACGGCTCGAGGAGTTAATCGCAATCTCACGTTGCAGGTTCTCGTGCTGGCCGCGGCGAAGCATCGCCTCTGTGCCCTGCGTGAGGGCATCATCAGATGCCCAACGCCAAATCACGGGGCGCTCCAGCGGGTCGAAAGGCCACATGGCGGTCAGCACCGCACCCAGGTTCGGGTTCCTGTCCTCGTAGTTCTTCTGCGCGAACTGGCCGCGCACCTCAACCGGCAGTGCCGCCGCCACCGTGGGCGAGAAACCGGGCTCGAGCGGTTGTGCTTCATCCCGAGCCTCCCATTCAGCGGATTTGGCCGCCCATTCGGGCACCGGCAGGTTCAGGCGGGTGCAGTTTTCCACCGCCGTACGACCACGCACGGACGGAGCCGCCAGCTGCCAATCCTGCGCGAGGGCGGGAGCCATCACCTCCACCAGCGCCCAGGCGTAGCGTTGCACCTGCTCGACGTAGGTTGCCTGGGCGGCTGCGCGCGCCTCCGCCTGCTCGGGGGTGAGCTCGTCGGCGTCTAGGGGGTAGCGTTCCAGCTCCTCCAGCAACGCTGATTCATCGGGGGCGGGCGGCAGGTTCGCGGGATCAACCACCGTACCGTGCACCAGGGTCACCGGCTCGGTCAGGCGGTACTTCATCGCAGCCAGCTGCTCAGCCCAGCGGCGCACATGGTTCAGGTGCACCTTTTTGCGCTTGTCCGCGGGGTTCGGCATCGTGTAGGACAGGCCCATGCCCACCAGCTGCGGCGCGACCCAGGGTTCGTCTATCGTCTCCGGGAGGCGCACAGAGGGCGCGTCTAGACCTACGAGCGGGTTGAAAAGCATTTCCAGCAGCTCCTCCCAGAAGGGCTGCACCGGCAGGGGGAGCATAGCGGCGCTCTTCCAGCGGTAGGCGCTCAACGCCAGCAGGTTACGGGCACGGGTCATCGCCACGTACATGAGGCGGCGGTCCTCCATGCCGGCATGCTCGGCGGCATCATCCTTGTGCTCGGCCAGGTAGTCTTCCAGGTCCTTCGCCTTCTCGAAGGCGGTAATCTCCTCCGGGGTCTCAAGAATCGACGGAAGGTACTCGCGGTCGCCACGCAGCGGCCAGGGCAGAGCCGTATTAGCCGACATCTGCCACAGGTTCGGGGTCTGCCCGCCGGTCGCGCTACCGCACAGACCCGGCAAAAGCACATGATCCCACTCCAGGCCCTTCGCCGCGTGCATGGTCATCAGCTGCACCGCATTCGGGTCAGGCTCCACGGCACCCAGCGCCAGGCCCTTCTCCTCGTCATCGGCACGCTCAAGCCAGGCGAGGAAGCCCATCACGTAGCTCACGCCGCCCGAAGACAGCAGGAAGCGGCGCGCACCCGGGTCGCCCTCCTCCGCGCTCACGCCGTCAGAACCGGCGTAAATCATCACGTTAATACGCGGCGCAGACACGCCGTAGGCGGCAGCCACCTCGTGGAAAGCATCCAGGTTCGCGCGCGAACCCAGCGGGTCGGTACCGGGGCGGACCGCCAACTCAATATCAAGCAGCATGGTGCGCTCAATCTCGTACAGCAGCGTGCCCAATTCCTCACTCAAACCGGCACGCAGCACACGCATCTGCTCAGCAAAAGCACGCAGACGCTCCAGCGCAGCCGGGGAGAAGCGGCGACCGCGGTAGTGCTCACCGTAGAGGGGCTCGCCGTCCGGTCCGTCCTGCGGCAGGTTCTCCACAGCCTCAATCAAGGAGGCGTAGCCGGAGGAGTCCTCCACCGCGCCCTTAAGGGTTTCGTCCAGGCGTTCCTGGGCGGCGCGCAGGTGCTCTGCCTCCAAGCGGATGTCTTCGGCGTTGTCGGCGTCTTCAGCCTCCACGAGCATACGCAACGCCATCTGCTCACGCAGAGCACGCTCACGCTCACGCACCAGCGACTGCGCCCAATCACCCAGCGCCAACATATCCGCCGCGCCCAGGCGCCACCGCGCACCCGTCAGCAGGCGCGCCAGGGCATCCGAACGGTTCGGATCAGCCAACACACGCAGTGCCGACACCAAATCAACCACCTCAGGTTGCGAAAGCAGACCGCCCAGACCCACCTGCTGCACCGGAATACCCAGGCGCTCGCACTCCACACGAATCGGGTCCAACTGCCCGTGCACACGCGCCAACACCGCGATCTCGGGCATCTTCAGGCGCGGACGCACCGAACCGTCACCGGAACGATGCGCCGCGTAGGCGCGCTCATACTCGCGCACTGCCTGCGCGCGCATCGCCGCAATACGCTCGGCAATCGCCACAGCCTCCTCGCGGTCAGAGTCGTGGTAGGTCAAATCAACGCGACCCGCCATGCCCGCGGCAGCCTGCTCAAAGGCGGGCGAACCGGGCTCCCCCACCAGGGCGCAGCGCGGGCGCAGGTCAGGCACCTGAGCGGCGGTAATATCGCCGTCTGCGGCACGCACCCACTCGGGTACTTCCTTCAGCTTCTCCGCCACATGGTTCGCCGCGTTCAACACCGAAATATCGTTACGCCACGCAATGGACAAAAACAGCGGCTGGGCGTGCTCGGTCGGGAAATGACGGTAGAAGCTGAACATCTGACCGTCCGAAGCGCCACGGAAACCATAAATCGACTGCTTCGGGTCGCCCACAGCCATCACCGGATGCGCCGGAATACCTTGTGCCTCATTGGCGCCATAAATCGAGGAGAACAGGCTCATCTGCGCGTGCGATGTGTCCTGGAATTCGTCCAGCAGAACCACCTTGAAGCGGGCGCGCTCGCCCTCGCGAATCGCCGGGTCAGCCTCCGCAATGCGGGCGGCAAAACGCATCAGGTCACCGAAATCCAGCACCTGCATGCGCGCCTTCACGCGGGCGTAGCTCATTGCCATGCGCGCGTACACTCGGCGGTTCCGCAGCAGACGCTGAACCTTCTGAATGTCCCTCTCGGTCTTCGTCGCACGGCGCGGATCGGGCACCGCCGCATACGCCGCCAACTGCTCGGTGCAGAAGTCAATAACCTGTTGCGGCTCCACCAGATGCTCCGCGCACTCATCAGAGAGCTGCAGCAGCTGGTTAATCATGGTCGCCGCAGACACCGGCACGTCGTCCTTGTCGAGGGGCAGCTCCCCCTCCCAGTACTGCACAATCTGCGCGGCAAGCTGCCACTTCTGCGCATCGCCAAGCATCTGCGCGTCCTGCTCCACGCCCAGGCGCAGACCGTACTCCTTGACGAGGTTATTCGCGTAGGAGTGGTAGGTGAGCACGGTCGGGTCAGCGATGCCCTCGCGTAGCTCCTCGTCGGTCGGGGCGATGCGGCGGCTACGGCGCAGCGTGTTCAAACCGGCGCGCATACGGCTGCGCAGCTCGGTTGCCGCCTTGCGGGTGAAGGTCACGCCGAGCACCTCTTCAGGGCGCACAAAACCGTTGTCGACCAGCCAAATCACGCGGTCGACCATGGTCGCGGTCTTACCCGAACCGGCACCCGCAATGACGAGGGTCGGGGCGGGGCCCGCCTCAATCATGCGGACCTGCTCGGGGGTGGGTTTCTTGCCATCGGCGCCGTTGAGCATCTCGGCAATGTCGAGGGCGCTACGGTAGCCCGCGGGCTTCAGGGCGGGGTTGTTCGCGGCGGCCTCTGCGGAGAAGAGCGCGCCGTTGGGCAGCTGCCAGCTATTGTGCTCGCACCACTGGGCGGGGGTGAGCATGCCGGTGCCAGGACCGGGATTAGCGCCGGAGTTAGTAGCGCCGGGGTTAGTAGCGCCGTGTGCGCCAGAGTCAGTCATGTTTCCTCTTCCTCATGGGTCATTCTCATGGGAGGTTCAGGGTGAGTGATACCGAAAGAACAGGGGGTACTAGGGCTGCGTCACCTGACGGCCGCGCGTACAAATCGGGCAGATCTCCGGCAGACGGCACCCATAGCCACCCTCACGGTGACGAGCCTGCACCTGCGAGCCAGCAATCAGCTCCGCGGCGTGCTGCACCAGCTCAGCCGCCCACGAATCGTGCTCCGTCAGGGCCGGCTGGACCTGCAGGCGAGTCTTACTCTCGTCATTCACGCCCGAGGCGCCCAACTGCACGAGCGCCGCGCCGCCGGAACGACCCGTATAGCCGGTGTACTCCAGCTCCTGGGGGCGGGCATCCGGTAGCGGTTCGCCCGCCTCCAAGGCGGCGGCTTCGGCACGGTAACGCTCCTCCAGCTGCTCACCCGCGCCAGCCTCCACCGCAATCTGGTAGGCGGCAAGCTGCGGATGCGTCTCCATCTCCGAGCCTGTCGGCTTAGACTTACCGGTTTTCAGGTCAACAATGGCGTAGCGGCGGGTGCCGTCCTCCGCCGGGGCGGTACCCTCGAGGCGGTCCACACGACCGGTGAGCAGCGCATCCAGCTCGCCAACCTCACCGGCGGGGTCGAAGGGCACGGGCACACGCACCGCGAAGGAGCCTTCAACACCGAGGTTCTGCCAGCCGGCGTCGCCCATGTGCTGACGGTAGTAGTAGCTCAGGCGCAGAATCATGCGCTTGGCGCGCTCGTAGAGGGCGTAGGATTCCCAGGGCACGCGCTCGCGGTACTCTTCGTCGGTTTCGTCCTCCTTGCGGGCGGGCACGCCGAGAGAGCTAATGCGCTCGTCGAGGGCGGTTTGGAGCTCTTCGAGGGTGCCGGTCGGGTACTCCTCGGCGATGGCGTGAACGAGCGTGCCGAGCGAGCGGGACAGGTCGGTTTGGGCTTCCGCACGGGCGGCGGAAACCAGCCAGTCCAGCGGGGAGCTGTGAATGGTTTCCAGACGCGAGGGGGAAAGCGTAATCGTGCGGCGGCCGGGACTTTCTGCAGGGTTTTCAGCCTGTTCTTCGCCGTCTTCACCGTGGTTTTCGTCCAGCTCAGCGTGGTCTGTCAGGCGGTGCGCAAAGAGCAGCTCCGTGCTAGAAAGCGGCAGCAGGCCCCACCACTCGTCGGGTGCGGCACCGGGCGCCTGCGCATTCGCCAGGCGCGCCAGAGTGCGGGAGGCGGCATCGAGTCGGTACGCGGAAGCCTCCGGGGTGAGCGCCTCTTCCTCCGGTGCGCTGTGCATCGGTGCGCCGTTCTGCTGTGTGTCCTTCTGCTGGGCGTCTTCGGCGCGCATCGCGTTCATCGATTCCTCAACGAGGGTGCGGCGAAGCTCCGCCACGAGGGAACGCAGGGTAGCGGGGCGGCGCACACGGGTGATGGGCACGTCCGTGGAGTCGCCGACCGCGTCGGTGGGTAGCACGAAGTCGAAGAACTCGCCGGGTGCCTGATCGTCGTTGCGTACGGCGGTCAGCACCAGGCGGGTGCTGGCTCGGGTGGCGGCGGCGGCGAACATGCGTAGCTCGTCGTGGCGGGTGTCGCGCACGCGTTCGGGGTAGCTGCGGATGCGCGCGAGCGGCACCGGTTGCTCGCTCTCCCCCGCTTTTTCCCCCGCCTGCTGCTGTGCGCGCTGGCGGATGCGGGCATCGCACAGGTCCACGAGGTCACCGGTAGCCAGCAGGGAGCCGCGCACGGTGGTGTTGGGCCAGGTGCCTTCCTGCAGACCGCATACATATACGGTGCGCCAGGACTGACCGGCGGCAAGCGCGGGGGTGAGAATTTCGACCGCGTCTTGGCGTACGCCGCGGGCGGCGAGGGTGTCCATGGGTAGGTCCTGCGCGTCGATGAAGTCGAGGAATTGTTCGGCACCGGCGCCGCGCATCTGCTCGTCGAATCGGTCGGCGGCTTCGAAGAGCCCGATCATGGCGTCGAGGTTGCGGTGGGCGGCGTCTGCGTCGGGGCCTGCATTGCGCGTCTGGGCGACCCAGACCTTTTCGAGGCCGCTGGCTTCCCAGAGTGCCCAGAGCACTTCGGTGCTGGTGGATTCGGGGCGCGCGAGTGCTTTACGTCCCGCGGAGAGTACGGCGGCGATGCGGTGTACGGCGCGTCCTACGCCCTCTTCGGGGAGGGTTTCGGGGTGTAGCAGGGCGCCGAGGAGCAGGTCGTCGCTGGGTCGGTGGCCGCCGCTTTGCAGTTCGATGGAGCGCAGCTGCTGGCGGAGTCGTCGCACGTCCATGCTGGATGCGCCACCGAGTCGGGAGGTGAGCAGGGTGATGGCGCTCTGCGCGCCGCCGAGGGGGTTGGCGCGGCTTTCTTCGGCGATGACGTCGTTGAGGCTTCGGCGCATGAGCTCTTCAGCTTCGGCGGCGCTGAGGGTCTCAAACCCGGCTCGCTCCCCCGCCTCTGCTCCTTCTCCGGCGGGCATGTGTACGGCGGGGTTGAGCGCCTTCTCGCCGCGCTTGCGTGCGTAGACGAGCAGGCTGAGCGCATCGAGGAAGGGGCGCACGGCGGGCTCGTCACGCACCGGCACGAGCGCCGCGGAGGTGCGCGACGGAATACCGTTCGAGGAGAGCACACGGCGGATGCGCGCCACGTCCGCACCGTTACGCACGATGATGGCGGACTCGCGGTAGGGGTGGTTGCCGTAGATGCGTTCTTCGAGCAGCATTTGGGCGATGAGGTTCGCCTCGTCCTGAGAACTGGAGAGCGCATACTTATACACACCGGCGGGTGCGGTGCGGTAGTGCGCGGGGTCGAGGATTTTGCCGTCGGCACCCAGGTGCAGCAGCGGTTCGTCGGCGGCACCCCAGGTGAGGGCTTCGTCGGCGGGAGTGGTGTTGATGCGTCCGAAGGTTGCGGGCGCACCGTTCTTTACCCCCTCCTGCACACCATTCTTCGCCCCACCCTGCTCGGCGGTGAGCGGCACGAACCGGGTGTAGCGCGGCAGGCGGCGGCGAATGTCTGCCACGAGCGGCATCATGAGTGCGGGCAGGCGGTACGAGGTGGTGAGCGTGCGGGTGTGCATGCTCGGGAAGCTTGTCTGCAGGGTGGTGACGAGGTCGGGGCGGGCGCCGCGGAAGCCCTGGACGACGGCTTCGTCGCTGTAGGTCATGACAACCTGGGGGCCTTCAGCGAAGAGGTCGGGGTGGGTTTCGGTCAGGTGCGCGGCGTCTGCGGGCGGCTCTTCTGCGGCGATGAGGCGTAGCAGTCTGTAGATGGAGGGGCTGAGTTCCTGCACGTCGTCGATGAGGATCAGGTCGTAGCGGCGGCGTTCTTCGGCGAGGAATTCGGGGGCGCGCAACAGCAGCCGGCAGGCGTCGTTGATGAGTACTGCCGGGTCGTAGGCGTTTTTGGCGCGGAGGGCTCGCACGGCACGGTATTCGGTGTGTAGTTGGGCGAGGGCGTGCCAGGCGGGCTGGTTGTGTTCGGTGGCGAGGCGGTGTACGTCGTCGGCGGTGAGGTCGTATTCTGCCATGCGGTCGAAGAAGTCGCGGATTTCGTGGCGGAATCCGCGGGTGGGTAGGGCGTCGCGGAGGACGTCGGGCCAGGTGGGGCCGGGTGCGATGCCTTGGGCGTGGTTGGCGAGTAGTTCGCCGATGATGACGTCTTGTTCGGGGCCGGAGAGGAGTTTGAGGTTGCCTTCTACGCCGCTGAGCAGCCCGCGGGTTTGGGCTCGTTTGAGCAGGTCGAAGGCGTATGCTGCCCAGGCGCGGGTGGGGGCTACGGAGAGGCTTCGGTCGCTGGATGCGGCGATGGTGTCTCGCATGC
>NZ_JABZXW010000099.1 GCF_015265375.1 Rothia sp. (in: high G+C Gram-positive bacteria) | reverse complement strand
GCGCTCCATCACCGCATCCTCATGCTCGATGGAGGCGATAGCCGCCGCCTCCGCCAGCGCCGTCACCGCGAACGGGGTCGCCGCCACGCGCAGGTGCTGCGTAATCTGCGGATGCGAAATCGAGTAGCCCACGCGTAGACCCGCCAGGCCCTGCGCCTTGGAGAAGGTGCGCAGAATGATGACGTTCTCGTAGTCACAGTAGATATCCAGGCCGTTCAGCGGAGGCTCTTCACCCTCCTGCACGGTGGAGGCAGCGCAGAATTCGAAGTACGCCTCATCAATCACCACGGGAATGTGGGAGGGCACCTTCGCCAGGAACGCACGAATCTGGCTTTCGGTGACGGCGGGACCGGTCGGGTTGTTGGGGGTGCAGACCAGAATCAGGCGGGTGCGCTCGGTGATGGCGGCGGCCATGGCGTCCAGGTCGTGCGAGCCGTCGGGCAGGTTCGGCACCTGCACGCTGCGAGCGCCCATGATGCCGACAAGGATCGGGTACGCCTCGAAGGAACGCCAGGCGTAGATGACTTCGTCCTGAACGCCGTCGGCGTTTACGCCGGCGAAGGTTTTGAGAATCTGGTTGAGCGCGCCGAGACTACCGGCACCGGTGACGATGTCGTCAGCGTCCACACCCAGTCGTGCGGAGAGCTTCTGTCGCAGGGCGGTGGAGAGCGGGTCGGGGTAGCGGTGCGCGGTCGCAAATTCTGCGAGGACGCGCGCAACCTCGGGTACGGGGCCCAGCGGGTTCTCGTTGGAGGAGAGCTTGTACTGGGTGAGGCCTTCAACGGGTGCGGGCGGCTTGCCTGCCGCGTAGCTGGGCAGGGTGTTGAAGACGGGGCGGAACGGGATGTTGGCGTGTTCAGCTGACTGGCTCATGCTTCCAGTATGTGCCTGCGGGCGGCTCGGAGGCTAACGCTTCTCACCTGGAGAGCAGGTCACGAGCCGAGTCGGCAACATTCCAGCGGCGAGCGCTGTACGCATAGATGGAGGGGCGCCGCCGGGGTTGTTCCCAGCGGCGCCCCTGTTTCTCTTCTCTACTCTACTCGTCCCCTCCACCCTCCACCGAGCCGTCAAGATTGGTTCTTGAGATTGGGCTTTTAGACCATCAGGGGTTCACGCTCCTCGAGGGGAGTCAGGTCCTCGGGAGGGCCTGGTGCGCGGAACCCGGGATCGATATTCTCGGGCGGAGTTGGTGCGAGGAATCCCGGGTCAATGCTCTTGGGCGGGAGCATGGGCGCAGGTTTCAGGTCCGGCAGAGTGGGGATGAGCGACTCACCGCCGTCGTAATCTCCGCCCTGTCCGGATTGGAAGATTGGAGGATTCTTGAGAGCAGAACCCACACTAGGGAGCTGCAATTGCTCGATGAATGGCTGAGTAACAGCCTTTTCGATGTGCGTATGCAGATCTACAGGTTTGGGCAGAATGTCCGGTGGAATCAGACCTGCAGGGGGTAGCTGCCCCTCTGCCTCGATTCGAGCGGGCATCTTGATGGGCGCAGGCTCGGGGCGGCTCAGGTCGCTCGGCATATTGATGGCGGGCGGCAGATGCTGCGGGTTATATCCCTGCAGGAGGGGCGCCTTGGGCATCTGCGGTGCAGGAGTTTCGGGCCAGGCGGGCGGCGGGCTCTGAGGCTTTTCCGACGGAGTCGGCTCGGGGTGAGGAATCGTCTTCTGGGCACCCTCGATGACGGCGGGGATTTGCTGAGCAACCGCCCAGGCGGCTTCTCCAACTTCTCGCTGAAGACCCTCGGCCTTCTGCTTGGCGATTTCCATGCCCTGCTGAACGTCTGAGACGGTGTCTTCAACATTCTGTCGAATATTTTCGATACTCTCTCGCACTTTACGCTTTGCTTTAGCTAGGTGCCCGCCTGTCTGCCCGTCAATCGCCTCAACTACGCCCCAACCACTAAGCCCAGTTCCTGATGCTAAAGTAGCGCCACCGTAGGTTCCGATACGTCCGGCTGTTATACCGATTCGTACAGCAGATGGCAGACCATCCGGCATAGTTGAGGCGGAGGTAACCTTCTGCTCCCCCAGCACATACTCTTTACCGTCCATTGCGGCACGCATGCCGCCAGGCACCTTGCTGCTATACCCTTGACTGTATAGAGCTTCTTGGTAATTTTCGGCATGATGCTTATAGTTATCGACGGTGATTACCGTATCGCGTTCATCGGGGCGCCACGCTCCCTTGAAAATCTGGGCAAAAAGAGACTGCTCTGCCACATCAGGAACCCCATCGCCTTCTCCTTCCACGTAATCCACAGCAAAGTCACGTTGTTTAGCAGGCATAACCCGCAATGGGGTGCCTTGGGCATAAATACCCACAATGTTGATTTCTTCGGCAATTTTTTGGCTATTCGCCATGTTGTAGGCAATCATGGCTCCCTGACTGAAGCCTTCCATGTACACGCGGGCTCCCTGGGGTGCCCCTGCATCACGTAGAGCCTGCAAAACCATCTCGTAAGCGGCATTCATGTAACCCAGCCTGGATGATTCATGCGTGATACCGGCTGGGTCTATAGGAGACCCTTCGAGGGAATCAAAGACAGTGCCGGGGATACTCACGACATACAGGGCATGGGCTGGGTCGCCTTCGTGTCCTGCTTCGTACATGACGGTGACGAGCACGGCACCACGTTCAGCGGCCGAGGGGTTCTGTCGGGAACGCTCAAGTTCAAGGTCCTGCGCTTTACCAATAGCCAGCAGACGGTCCGAGCTGGCGCCTACAGAAAGCTGGTTTTTCTCGCCACGATGCGCAGCAATACCGTATTCGTCGGCAGAAGCGGTCCGAATATTGTGAGCCTTAGCGCCAAGAAAAGTATCGATTCCAGATTTAATGATGCCGAATAGGCCACCTCCCAGCGCCTTTCGAACGAGCCCTCGCGGAATACCAAACATGTCTGCAAGACGGTCAGCTGTTCGCGAGCGCGCAATTTCGGGGTTCCATGTGGCATCCATGTAGGCGGTGAAGCCGAAGAGAATACCCGCTACGAGAGGCGAATAAGGCAGCGCCCGAGATGCCGAGAAGTACCCAAGCTCGGGGAAAGTGAGCTTGATGAGGTAGTCGGCTTCGCCGGGTTCTCCAGCGATGAGGCCGCGGAGGTGGTCTCGGGTGCTGCGTCCGTCGGGTAGCTTGCCATCCTTCGCGATGCCCATGGACTCGAACCAACCGGCAACAATATTTTCGGTCTGCAGGTAGGAGCTGTGGGCTGCGCGGACGGCGGCTGCGGTGGCGCTGAACTTTAGTGCGCTTCCGCCGAGGTCTGTAGCGAGGCCGGCACAGAGGCCAGCTGCCTGCTGGGCGCGTCCGTTAATGCCGAGGAAGAGCCGGGTTTCGGCGGCAATACCGAGAATCGGCATGGTGCGGTCGGCGCAGGTGCGGCTGACGGTGTCGAGCCCGTCGGCAATGGCGGGCATTTCTTCGAGGGCGACGCTGATGGTGCCTGCGGTGGGCCCTGCAGAGTCGCTGAGGTCACCGATGGGTGCAACGGTGGGTCCGGTAAGCATGGTTTCTCCTAGGGTGAGGTTAGTGGGTTCGGATGAGCGAGCTCAGCCCGTCGGGCAGGTTCACGTGCATGAGTGAATCGAGCGCTGACTGGGCTTTTTGCACGCCTGAGCGGGCGATGATTTCGCCGGGGTCAAGCTTTTCGAGGGCGTCCGTGACGCCGTCGGCGAGTTTGCCGAGTAGGTTATCTACGGCGGAGGCGGCGGCT
>NZ_JABZXW010000035.1 GCF_015265375.1 Rothia sp. (in: high G+C Gram-positive bacteria) | reverse complement strand
CGCACCCGCCGCCACCAGCAGACTACGCTCACGAACACCCAACAGTGCGGCACCGTCAGCGCCCACAAAACCAAGACGCTCCAGCAGATTCGAGGTGCGGCCAGCCGCCAAAGCACCCAGCTCACGAGGCGCGACTTCCTTACCCACAGGAGAGCCCGCACCCACCGCAACAATCTGAATCACCGAATGCGAAATCTGCCGCCACAGTGACGGGGTGCGGTCCTCCTCGGTAGCACCGGCAATCTGCGACTTCACGCCGACCACACGCCGCCCACCGGACTGCAGGTAGTACCATACCAGCGCCACAAACGGGCCCAGCGCCGCCAAAACCAAGGCACGACGCGCCGGATCGGCGCCGTCAGTCACCATCGGGTGATGACCCTCAGCCTGACCGAAAGTTAGCTCCTGCATGAAGTCCAGAACATAATGCAGAGCAATCGCGCCCAAGCCGCTGAACACGCCCGTGACCAGCGCGGCAAGAGTTAGCCCCAGCAGGAGGCGAAACAAAAAAGAACGGGAACCCGCCGCAGGTTTCTGGGGGCTATTTGAGGAAGAACCAGTATGAGAAGACATAGAAAAGGGGTTTTGTGCGTTGTGTGCTGTCTGTCGTGTGGAGGCTCCATACCCGGCGAAAACCGGGCAAACAAAGCCAATTTAATTCTACGCCCGCACTATTTGCCCCTCAGCGGTGCGCCAAAGATTGAGAGGCGGAGCGGCACAGCGGCGGAAGGCACCCCAGAGAACGCACCCCAGAAAAGCACATGAGACACGAGCCAGGTCACACGCCGACCGCCGCACCCGCTATGCTGGAAGGGTACGCCTCCACGCGCCCGCCGAACACACCGTGCATAAGCGACCGCCGGGCGCAGGCACCCCACTCGGAAGGATCAACGATGACCGCAACTATTGCTTTTCTCGGCACCGGCTCCATGAACGGCTCCATCGCCGCAGGTCTGCTCGCCGCAGGCCACGACCCCGCCCACATCCGCGCCACCGTGCGTAGCGAAGAATCCCGCGCCGCCCTCGCCCAGCGCCTCGGCGACAAGGTAGAAATCATCACCACCGGCGGCGAAGCTGACGGCAACCACAAGGCAACCGCCCACGCAGACGTCGTGCTGCTCGGCGTGAAGCCCTACGGCATCGTCGAGCTCGCCCGCGATATCGCGCCCGCCCTCGCACCGAACGCCGTCGTGGTGTCCGTTGCTGCTGGCGTGACCCTCGAAACCCTCGCTGAGTGCCTTCCCGCAGGTCAGCCCATTGTTCGCTGTATGCCGAACACCCCCTCATCCGTGGGCAAGGGCGTGCTCGCCATCTCCACCACCGACACCGTGAAGGACGAGCAGAAGAAGCTCGTCGAAGAGGTTCTGGGCACCGTCGGTCTGGTCGTCGAGGTCCGTGAGGAGCAGATGGACGCGGTCACCGCCGTGTCCGGCTCCGGCCCGGCATACGCGTTCCTGCTCGCGGAGGCGATGGCAGCCGCCGGCGAGAAGCTCGGCCTGGACGCAGACACCGCCCTCAAGCTCGCCAGCGCAACCGTTGCCGGCGCGGGCTTCCTGCTCGACACCAACCCGGATGCACCCGCCCTGCGCCGCGCCGTGACCAGCCCGAACGGCACCACCGAGCGTGCACTGAACACCTTCGTGGACGGTGGCCTCTTCCAGCTGACCGAGGACGCGATGCGCGCCTGCGCGGCACGTTCGGCGGAAATGAGCCAGCTGTACACCGCTGACGAGGACTAATCAGCGGGGACTAACCAGCGGAGACTAATACCGTCCGGTAGCATCCCCCTGACTAGCTGAAACTACAGAAAAACAGCCTCCTCCCGGCAGAACGGGAAGAGGCTGTTTTTCTATGTCTAATCGCGGGCTCCTCAAAACCAGCAGAGCTGGGGAAGATAACCGCTGCAGCGAGGAAAAACGCGCTTAGGGTCGCGCCGCAAAACGCTCGATCAAATCCACCTGACCGGACACAATCAGAATGTCACGCGAGTGAATGCGGGTGGTGGCGTCCGCGTAGGTGAAGTCCTCACCGGGGGACTTAATACCGACCACGGACACACCGTACTTGGAGCGAATATCTGACTCGGCGAGGGTAAAGCCGTGGGTTTCCTTCGGCGGGCGCATCTTCGCAATCGCGAAGTCGTCATCAAACTCGATGTAGTCCAGCAGTCGACCCGAGACCAGGTGCGCGGCGCGGCGGCCGGCGTCCGCCTCCGGGTAGACCACGTGGTGCGCGCCAATACGCTCCAGAATCTTGCCGTGCGCGGGGGTAATAGCCTTCGCCCAGATACGCTCCACACCAATGTCCACGAGGTTCGCGGTAATTAGCACGGATGCCTCCACGGAGGTGCCCACACCCACCACGGCGGAGCCGAAATCGTCCGCACCCAACTGGTGCAGGGTGTCGATATCGGTCGCGTCGGCGGAGACCACGTGCGTCAGCACGCCGGACCACTTCTGCACCAGCTCGGGGTCCTTCTCAATAGCAAGGACCTCCTTGTTCTGCAGGCGCAGCTGGGCCGCCACCGCGGAGCCGAAGCGTCCCAGACCAATCACGAGTACGGGGGCGTTATGTGCACTAGCCAATGGTGGGCCTTTCTTCGGGGAACTTGTAGAGGCGGCGGCGTGAACGCAGCGCCAGACCGGTCGCGGCGGTTGTGGTGCCCACACGGCCAATGAGCATCAGGCCGCTGAGCACGTAGATACCCGCCGGCGGCAGGCTGGAGGAGAGACCATTCGAGAGGCCGCAGGTCGCGAAGGCGGAGATGACCTCGAAAATGACTTCCTTGAGGTCCGCGCCGCTAATAATCAGAATCGACGCGGCGCCGACACCTACCACGGTAGCACCCATAACAATCACGGAGATAGCAATACGCAGGGAGGACTCGGGGATGGTGCGGTTGAACGCGACAACCTTCTGATCGCCTCGCGCCTCAGCAAGGATAGACAGGGCAATCACGGCGATGGTCGTGACCTTCACGCCACCCGCGGTCGAGCCGGAGCCGCCGCCAATGAACATGAGCATGTCCGTCAGGAGCGTGGAGACGGGGGTAATGCTGCTCATGTCGACCAGGTTGAAGCCGCCCGAACGCATCATGACGGAGGCAAAAATGGCATTCAGAACCTTGTCACCCGCAGAGTAGTCGCCGATGGTGGCGGGGTTATTCCACTCGAAGAGGCCCCAGAAGAACGCGCCAAAAGCGAAGAAAAACAGGGTCGTGACGGTGGTCAGCTTCGCGGTGAGCGACCAGTGGCTGGGGCGGAAAGGATGATGCTGAATCGCAATGAAAACGGGGAAACCGAGCGAGCCCAAGAACACCGCAACGCAGATAGGCACGAGCAGGAAGAGATCGTGGCCGTAGGGCACGATGCCGTCCGAGTGTGGGGTGAATCCGGCGTTATTGAACGCCGAGATGGAGTAGAAGATGCTGTGCCAAATCGCCTGGAACGGGTCTTCACCCAGGGTGAGGAAACGCGGAATCAGCACGAGGGCAATGATCGCCTCAATAGAGAACGAGGCGTAGGAAACGCTCTTGACGATGCCACCGACCTCGCCAAGGCGGCTGATATTCAGGTCTTCCTGCGCGATGAGCTTGGTGCGCAGGCCCATCTTACGGCCGATAGCCAGCGCCAGCAGCGAGGTGATGGTCAGGGTACCCAGACCACCCACCTGGCATGCCACCAGAATCATTGCCTGCCCAAAAGTAGACCACTGCTCGGCGGTGGAGACGGTAGTCAGACCGGTAACGGTCACCGCACTCGTAGAGGTAAAGAACGCGTGGTGGAAGGGCGCGGGCTGACCATCGTTAGAAGAGATGGGTAGCAGCAGGGTGAGCGTGAAGAAGATGATGACCAGGAAGAACGCCGTGATTGCGGTACGCGAGGGGGACGCAAGCACGGTCACATCGATGAAGTCGCGGAACCGTTCGAGGGTCTGCAGATTGAAGCCAATGGGCGCACGCTTGCGCTGAGTCTCGGAGTCATCGCTGGCGTGGTCGCGCAGGGCGGGCAGGCGGTCAAGATCAATGCCGGGCACACTCGTGAGGATGCTCAGGTTCTCCGCCTCAAGGCGGTCGCGTCGGCTACGGCGAACCTGCTGCTTCTGCGGCATGGAGGTGGTGCCGCTGAGGGTGTCCCAGCGGCGGTTGAGCTGGCCCTGGGGGTGGTGATGTCGGCGCCGGGTGCGGCGGATTATGCGTCCCATGCGCCTCCTTCATGTTGTGCCTGGGTGCTGGGCGTGGGGTGCCCGAGGAATGGTGGTTTGTGTGCGGCGGTTTTTGCCTGTTTTAACGCCTTCTAGTGTATCGCGCCGGGTGTCTTGAGAGGGGGTAGGGTGTTGATAGCTGGACGCTCAAAATGTGAGCTTGGTAAAGGTGGGTGGGTGGTTTTTCGTGTGGACCACAGCAAAGCCTATATGCTTCTTACGGAATATATGCGGTGGCGGGCTGAAATGCCGGCATATGCTCATCGTGTGATACAGCTATATGCCATCTAGTGTGACGGACACTTCATGCTTTTATCCCCTTCAATGCTTCATTTTGAGCTAGTGCTCAGGCTTCGTTCAGAATTTTTGAAGGTAATTTTCATATCAGCCTCATTCTAAGCTTGAGGTGCCTCTTTATATGTCATAATCGCTATATGCATTCTGATGTTTTTTCTGTCATCGCGGATCCGACTCGCCGCCGAATTGTGCGTATTCTCGCTGAGCAAACCCACACGGTGGGTGCTGTGGTCGAAAAGCTGGGTATGAGCCAGCCGACCATTTCGAAGCACCTGAAAGTCCTTCGCGATGCAGATGTGGTCTCCGTGACCGTGGAGGGGCAGCGTCGCCTCTACTCCCTGAACCCGGACGTATTCGCCACCGTCACCGAGTGGATCAACGAGACCGTTCAGATTGCACGCCAGTCCAACGAGGCGCACGCACCTGTGGCACTGCCCGGTGGTGCTACCGCGCCCGCCGATAACAAGGCTGCGGATAAGACTTCCGAGAAGGTTGTGGTGAAGACCGCTGAGGCTGCAGAAAAGCCTGCGGTAGCGGCACCTGAGAAGCCCGCTGAAAAGGTAACTGAGACTACCTCCGAGAAGGTTGCCGCTGAGACCGAGAAGAAGGTCGCGGAGCCCTCTTCTGCCGAGGCGACCGACTCTGAGACTCTCACTGTTGAAGCTCCCTCCGCTGAGGAAATTGAGCAGGCTCGTATTCAGCGCGCCCGCGCCCAGTACCTGACCCCGAGTGCGCGCATCTACTCGCGCCCCGCGGAGCATGCTTCTGAAACCGCCACCTCCGAATCGGCTGTCGAGAAGGCTCAGCCTGCTACTGAGTCTGCCGCGGCTGAAGAGGCTGTGGACAGCACCCCGATGCGCCCCTTTACTCCCGCATCCTACGGCTACGATGTGGGTGCTACCCCCGCGGCGTCGGCAACCCCCGCTCAGCCTGCAGCACCTGCCGAGACCAAGTCCACTGAAGTCAAGCCCGCCGAGGCTAAGCCCGCTGTAGCTGAGAAGCCCGTTGTGATCGCTCAGTCTGCTTCTGTGGTGTCTTACGGTATTGATCCGGCTGCGGTTGTGGGCGGTTCGATTCAGCCTATTGCGGTGACCCCCGAAGCTCCTGCTGCCGAGGAGCCCGCGGTGGCTGAGAAGGCGGTCGAAGAAAAGCCCGCAGAGAAGCCCGCAGAAAAGGCTGAGGAGAAGACCTCGGTTGAAGAAACCGTAGCTGCCGAGAAGCCTGCAGTTGAAGAATCTGCCACCGAGAAGGTCGCTGAAGAAGAGTCTGACAAGGCTGAAAGCAAGTCTGAGTCCTCCTCTGAGGAGACCGAGTATCAGACCATGCCCGCCTACGATTCGGTGTACCGCCCCAGCACTGAGACGACCAGCGCCGAGGCGAAGGATGCCCACCGCGGTGGCCTCTTCGGCTTCCTGCGTGGTCGCCGCCGCTAAGGCGCGCCCTGACGCCGTTAAACCTCCGGCATAACTCTGTATAAAAGCACACACACTCTCACTCACCTTATTGACCGAAAGACGCATTCACGTGGCTATTCATCGTAAAATTCTGCGCTGGCTTGAGAACGAATTGTTCGAGGGCAATATTCAGCTGGGTCAGGACCTGCCCAACGATAGCGAAATTGCGCGCGCTATTGGTGTGGGTCGTTCCCGCACCCGCGAGGCTCTGCGCACCCTGGAAGATATGGACCTGGTGCAGCTGTACAACGGTCGCGGCAAGGAAATGCTGGTGCACCTGAGCGATGAGCCTGCCGCTGCCGCCAGCGCTGCTCTGCGCCTGCACATGTCCAGTTCGCGTTACCCGACTCGTGACCTGGTGCAGACCCGTATCCTGCTGGAAAGCTGGGCGATTGCGCGTATTGACCCGAAGACCGCCTCCTTCGCGGAGATGGACGAGGTCCTGGCGCAGATGGAAGACTTCGACCTGTCGATTCGTGACTTCCTGGAGCTTCTGCTGACCTTCCACCACCAGGTGATGCGTTGCGCAGGCAATGAGCTACTGGTGGGTCTGCTCGCGTCGGTGCGTCAGCCGAGCTTTGAGTCGATGCTGTCGCTGGTGGGTCGTATGCCGCTGTGGAGCAGCGCTGTGGAGCGTCTGCGTGCTGAGAGCCGCGCTATTGCGGAGGCTTTGAAGGCGGGCGACGCTGCGACTGCTCGCGCCATGGTGATTGGTCAGTTGCGCGGCATGTATGCCGATGCCGGCATTGACCTGGAGCAGGAGGCGACCTCGGCGAATGGTCTGCCGGGTGAGCCGATTGCGTCTGAGTTTGCGCCGGTTGACGTGGATGAGTTCGCCGCAGATGACTTTGATGATTTGCTGCAGGATGACCCGTCTTTCGCTGATGCGGAGGCGTTGCCCGCCGCGGATGCGCCTGTTGCAGCACCCGCTTCTGTGGAACCTACTGTTGAGCCTGTTCAGGCTTCTGCGCGCTCTTCTGCCATGGAGTATACGGTACCTGAGGGCGATATCGTCTACATTGAGGAGACCGTTTCTGAGGCGCCCGCTGAGCGCGTTTCGGCTGATGGGCCTGCCGAGGCTCCTTCCGCCTCTAATGCTTCTGACAAGGCAGAACATACTGTTCCCGCACCCTCTCAGACCGCGCTGTCTCAGCCCGTACCTGCTGTAGCTCCCGCGCAGCCTGCCGCTCATTCGGTGAGCGCAGATGTGCCGCTGAGCTTCGGCACCCCGCGCGGCTTCAACCCGTCTGCTCAGGCTACCCCGGCTGCTTCTGCAGCTCTGATGTCTGGCGCTCAGGCTCCCGCCTCGCAGACTTTCAGCTCGCAGACTCCCAGCGCTCAGCTGCCGAGCGTCCCTGCCGCGTACGCGCAGGAAGAGGCTGAGGGCCCCGCGAAGGTTCTGCGCGCCTCCACGGCGGCTCCGCGTCGCCGTAGCGGTCAGATTGTTTCCCCGGTGCGTGCGACCATTATTAAGCCGGTGGATCGTAGCCAGGTGCTGACTGCGCCTGCCCGTACCGCGCGTCCTGCGGCTGTTGCGGCTACCTCTGCGTCTGCTGAGTCTGCGTCTTCTGAGAAGGTTCTGCGTGCCCCGGCGCGCCAGGAGGAGCCCGCCGTTCAGCCTGCTGAGCCTACCCGTCTTGAGGCGGCTGCGACCATCCACGACACCTATGAGAAGCTTCCGCATGAGGAGCCGGTGCAGGAACGCCGCGGCATCTTCTCGAAGATGAAGCGTTTCTTCGGCGTGGACGTGTACGAGCCTGAGCATGATGACGCTCAGGAGAGCGCCGAAAAGGAGCAGGCCGTGAAGGCTGAAACGAAGCCTGAGCCCCAGCCTGAGAAGCCTGTCATTGACGAGGAGGCGCTGGCTCGTGCCGAGGCTGAGCGTGCTGAGCGTCTGAAGGCGCTGCACGCGGCGGCTGAGGAAGAGACTGCTGAGGAGAGCGCCGCTGACGAATTTGCCGAAGAACCTGAGGCTTCTGTAGCTGAGGAACACGAGGCTTCTGAGCCCGCGCAGGAATCAGTTGAGGCAGCTTCTCAGGCTGATAAGAGCGGCTCCGAAGGTTCTGTAGCCTCCTCTGATTCGGCGGCATCCTCCGGCTCGGCGCTGTCGAAGAGTCGTTCTAAGGGCTCGAAGAAGTCGAAGAAGAAGCGCCGTTAGGGTTACCGAATCCCCGTTTTCGCCCCGAGATATCCTCGATATACCCGCGGGAAAAGCGGAAATTCAGGGAAAAACTCCTGAAAAGCCGCTCTCGAATGGTGAAAATGGGGGTAAACCTAGTACTCTAGGTAGGTAGCGCTCTAAAACGCAAGGGTATTTCTGTGCCTAAAATGCGTTTTGGATCGGTTATACCGGTATAAATATCCCCGGGTAGCTACCGAGTCGAATGGCTCGGCCGGGTACGAGTAAAGTGAGGAAATCCTATGGGTTCCGTTATCAAGAAGCGCCGCAAGCGTATGTCCAAGAAGAAGCACCGTAAGCTGCTTCGTAAGACCCGCCACCAGCGCCGCAACAAGAAGTAAATAGACTTCTTTCGCCCCGCCCTCCGTATGGAGAGGCGGGGTTTTTGCGTTCCTGCAGTTTTTGCGGGCCGGGTTTTGTGCGCCGGGTTTTGTATTTGTAGAGGGTACGTGCGGGTCACCTGTTTGGGGCGCGGCGCGCTATCTGAGAGACTGGGATTATGACTGAAACTTCCACCATTAAAGTTCACCTCATGCGCCACGGCGAGGTGCACAACCCCGAGCGCATTGTGTACGGCCGTCTGCCCGGCTACCGTCTGTCCGATAAGGGCCAGCAGATGGTGCGTCTGAGCGCTGAGGAGTTCGCGGCTCGTGCTGAGCGAGGCTCCCGTTTCGTGCATCTGGTCTGCTCGCCGCTGCAGCGTACCCGCGAGTCTGCCGCCCCGGTTGAGGAGCTGCTGGGTCTGACCGCGCAGCCGGATGAGCGCGTCATCGAGGCGGATAACTACTTTGAGGGTCTGCACGTGAACGCCCAGGAGCTGCTGCAGAACCCGCGTCACTGGACGAAGCTGTACAACCCGGCGCGCCCCTCCTGGGGTGAGTCGTACCTGGATCAGGTGCGCCGTATGGCGGCGGCTGTTCAGGATGCGGCGCGTACCGCCTACGAGCGCGGCGGCGAGGGTGCGGAGGCGATTATTGTGTCGCACCAGCTGCCGATTTGGATTACTCGCCTGGGCGTTGAGGGCCGTATGTTGCAGCATGACCCGCGCGCCCGCGAGTGCAACCTGGCGTCGATTACGACTCTGGCGTTTAGCACCACTGATTTTGAGCATGAGATGCCGCGTTTTGTGGAGTATTCGGAGCCTGCCGCGCCGCTGTACGGTGGCGTGATTCAGCTGCCCGGTAGCTAATCCCTAAAGCTGTTTTTGAGCATAGAGAAGAGGCTGTGAGCCCATCCGTTTGGATGTGCCCACAGCCTCTTGCTGTAAACCTTGGGTGCGCGAGCCTAGCCACCCTGACTAGTTCTGCCCGTTGCTTTGACCAGGAGTGCCGTCCTCGGGGTTCTTACGCTCGGGGTCCTGCTTGTTATTCGATTCCGCCTCGCGGCTACGGCGTTCGCGTTCTGCCTTTGCTTTGAGCCAGCGCAGGTACTCTTCATCGTCGTCGGGGGAAGAGACCGAGGGCGCGGGGGCGCTGCGTCGCTGACCGAAACCGGCGCGAGGAGTGCCTGCCGCGGGCTGTGCCTTCGGACGGCCCAGGATAAGCCACATGATGGGGCCCACCACGGGGAAGAGCAGGGTGACGAGGACCCACAGCCACTTGGGCAGGGTGCGCGCCTCGTGTGCGGGGGTGCGGACGGCGTCCAAGAGGGTGTAGAGGGTCAGACCCACGATGAGGGCTGCGCCGCCAATAATCAGCATGGCTCGAATCATAAGCACTACTATGACACACCGCCGCGTTATTGCGGAACTATGAACCGGGCGCCCGCTAGCGGCTTAACGGCGCGGTAAAAGAGCCCGATGCGAGGCAGTGCAGAACCAGCGCAGAATCGTAAGTCGGCTTAGTAGCCGGTGAACACCTGAACTTCGTGGCTAATAATATCCAACGAGCCCAGCCACACGGCGAGGGCAAGAATAACCGAGTACGCGAGCGCTACGATACCCGCCTGCTTGAGCACGGGAATCAGCTCGCGGCCGCCGCGCGTCCACACGGTCACGCAGGAGTGGATGGTCGGGCCGACCAGCAGGAAGATCAGCAGGAACCAGGGGTTCTTATCGAGCAGGAGCACGCCCAGGCCCAGTGCCAGCGTCATCTCCACAATGTAGGTGATGCGCGACCAGCGTTCGCCCAGGCGCACCGCCATGGTCAGCTTGCCCGCCTCAATGTCGGTGGGAATGTCACGCACGTTATTCGCCATGAGCAGTGCGCAGGAAATCAGGCCGATGCCGATAGCACCCACCCAGCCGAGCAGGGTCAGGGTGTGCGCCTGCGTGTAGAGGGTGCCCAGGGTCGCAACCAGACCAAAGTAGACGAAGACGAACACGTCACCCAGGCCCATGTAGCCGTAGGGGTGCTTGCCGCCGGTGTAGCCCCACGCCGCGAAGACGCTGGAGGCGCCAATCGCCAGGAACCACCACTGATTCGCCAGTGCCACCAGGGCAAGACCGGCGAGCATCGCCAGGCCGAAGCATCCGAAGGCGGCGTACTTGACGGAGCGGGGGCTTGCCACGCCGGAACCAACGAGGCGTAGCGGGCCCACGCGGTCTTCGTCGGTGCCCTTGATGCCGTCGGAGTAGTCGTTGGCGTAGTTCACGCCCACCTGCAGGAAGAACGCGACGAGGAACGCCAAGAACGCGTAGAGCGGCTTGAATTCGTTGATCTCGTAGGCGGCAGCTGAGCCGGCAATAATGGGGGCGACGGCGAGCGGCAGGGTGCGCAGGCGAGCGCCTTCAATCCATTGGGCGGCAGTTGCCACGGGGGTTCCTTCCGGGTCTAAGTGCGTATGATGCGTGGGTGTCGTGATGCGAAGGTCAGGGCATGCGGGCGGGTGCGTGCGCGGGGTGAAAACCCGCGGATGAGCCTGCTTTAGCCCTGACGATAGTCTCTGTCCAGGATACTGTATATTTCTGCGCGGTCCGGCTTGCCGGTGCTGGTGAGCGGGAAATCCGGCAGGATGCTCAGCTGCTTGGGTGCGGCGGGGGCGCCGAGCTTTTCGGCGCAGCGGGCACGCAGCAGGGCGCAGAGTTCTTCGTTCAGGGCAGTGCCATTCTCAGAAGATGCAGTCGCGGCACCGGCAGAAGGCACCAGCGTGACCGCGGCGGCAATGGCGGTGCCCCAGCGGGCATCGGGTAGCCCGATCACGCAGGCTTCACGTACGGCGGGGTGCTCTTCGAGGACGGTTGCCACTGCGCGGGCGGAGATTTTCACGCCTCCGCTGATGAGCACGTCGTCGCTGCGGCCGAGCACCTGCAGGCGCTGCTCGCTACAGTTCTCGCTGCTGTCGGGAACCGCTACAGGGCTCAGCAGCCCGTAGTCGTCGGTGCGGTACCAGCGGGTACCGTCGGCGGCGGTGAAGAAGTGCTCGGCGGTGCGGACGGTATCGCCAATGTAGCCGCTGGCGAGGTGCGCGCCGCTAATCCAGATACGACCCACCTGTGCGGGTTTCCCCTCAATATTCGGCACGGTCGGCATGCCCTCTTCGGGTACGAGCTCCACTCGCACACCGGGCAGCACGGAGCCGGAGTAGACGCATCCGCCCGCGGTTTCGGCGCTACCGTAGGTGGTCACCGTGTTCAGCCCCAGCGCGGAGGCGGCGGCGAGCAGGTCGGCGCTGGTGGGGGCGCCTCCGAGTAGAATTCCGGTGAAGGAGCCGAGCGCCTCGTGAATCTCAGCGCCCAGGCGCGGGTCGGCGTCCGCGCTTTCAAGGAGCTTATGTAGCTGGGTGGGCACCAGGGAGATAAACCGGCGTGCCGAGCTCATCTGCTCAACCGCCTGCAGGAAGACCTCGGGGCTAAAGTGCACCGGCTCGGTTACGGAGCGGGCAATGACCGGGGAGGTCCCGGCGAGCACGGAGCGGGCGAGCACCTGCGCACCGGCAATATAGTGCGCGGGAAGAGCCAGCAACCACTGCGAGGCGGAGTCAGCGTTCCCCGCAAAAAAGTTCTCGGTGGCTGCCGCGCTGGCGGCAAGAGCCCGCGCGGTCAGTGCGGTGCGTTTAGGGGTTCCGGTTGAGCCGGAGGTGCCCACCACCAGGGCAATAGGCTCAGCTACCTCTGCACTCTCAGCATCCAGCGCGTACCCACCCAGCAGCTGCTCAAAGGCGCCCAGCATGGCGTGCGGGTCGGCGGGCTGATCGGCGCGCACCTGTACCGCCTGCGGGTGCAGGGCAGCCTCCTGCGGGGCGGGGGAGGGTGCGAGCCCGGGTACGGGGGTGTTCATCATGGCTAAATCCTTAGCGGCTGTGTATAGCGGCTGCGTGCCGTCATACGCCGGTGTCATATGCCGGTGCGGCATCAAATGCGCCGGAGCCGGATTCTTAGCTGAGGTTCTCAGGGTTGAATCCGGCTCCGAGCCTATGTATCTGAAACTACTTCTGTAGAAGGGGCTGTCTCTTAGAAGTAGTAGGGGTAGTTGGACCAGTCCGGGTCACGCTTCTGCAAGAATGCGTCGCGACCCTCAACAGCCTCGTCGGTCATGTACGCCATGCGGGTTGCCTCGCCGGCGAAGACCTGCTGGCCGAGCATGCCGTCGTCAGGCAGGTTGAAGGCGTACTTGAGCATGCGGATTGCCTGCGGGGACTGGCGGGCGATGTGTGCCGCGTATTCCAGGCCCTTGTTTTCGAGTTCGGCGTGGGGGACTACGTCGTTGACCGCACCCATTTCGTACATGCGCTGGGCGTCGTATTCCTTGGCGAGGAAGAAGATTTCGCGGGCGAACTTCTGACCCACCTGGCGTGCGAGCAGTGCCGAACCGTAGCCTGCGTCGAAGGAGCCGACGGTTGCGTCGGTCTGCTTGAACTTGCCGTACTCTTCGGAGGCGATGGTCAGGTCGGCTACCACGTGCAGGGAGTGGCCGCCGCCTGCAGCCCAGCCGGAGACGAGGGCGATAACGACCTTGGGCATGGTGCGGATGAGGCGCTGCACTTCCAGGATGTGCAGTCGGCCCGCGCGTGCCGGGTCGATGCTTTCGGCGGTCTCACCGCTGGCGTAGTGGTAGCCGTCGCGGCCGCGGATGCGCTGGTCGCCGCCGGAGCAGAATGCCCAGCCGCCGTCCTTGGCGGAGGGGCCGTTGCCGGTGAGCAGCACGGTGCCTACGTTGGAGGTCATGCGTGCGTGGTCGAGGGCGCGGTAGAGTTCGTCCACGGTGTGCGGGCGGAATGCGTTGCGCACCTCGGGGCGGTCGAAGGCGATGCGCACGGTGGGCAGATCGCGTAGGATTTCGCCGTTTTCGTTGCGCTCAACCTGGCGATGGTAGGTGATGTCGGTGAAGTCTTCGAAGCCTTCGACGACGCGCCAGTCGGCGGGGTTGAAGATGTCCGAGACCTTTTCGGGAAGTTGTGCAGTCATAGACCCTATTCTACGTTGCCCGGGCGCTGTCTGAGGCTGTGAACCTGGTTGCCCAGTATAGCGAATCAGGTTGTCGGGCATATAAGAAGGCCCGGACCGCGTGTGTGCGGCCCGGGCCTTAGAAGTTGGGTAAGGAAGCTTACCCGGTCTTGGTTACCTAGGGGTTACTTGACCTTTGCGAGCTCTACCGCGCGGTCGAACTCTTCGTCAATGGCGTCGTTCTTCTTGTAGGTCATGAGCGAAACCACGATGGCGACAAGCAGCGCCGAAGCGAAGCCGGGAACCATTTCGTAGAGCACGGACTTCATCGGGCTCTGGCCCCATGCGAATGCCACAACGGCACCGGTAATCATGGAGGCCAGTGCACCCTGGGTGGTCAGCTTACGCCAGTAGAGGGAGAGCAGAACGGTCGGGCCGAAGGCCGAACCGAAGCCAGCCCAAGCGAATGCGACCAGCTGCAGAATGGAGCTGTTGGGGTTCCACGCCAGGGCGCCGGCGACCAGTGCCACGATTGCCACGCCTGCACGGCCGAGCCACAGGGACTTGGATGCGCTGAGCTTCTTCGAGGAGAAGATGCCGTAGAGGTCCTCCACCAGAGCGGAGGAGCACACAATCAGCTGCGAGGAGAGGGTGGACATAATTGCCGCCAGAACCGCAGCCAGAATCAGACCGGCGATGAAGGGGTGGAACAGAATCTGTGCGAGGTCCAGGAACACGGATTCTGCGGTTTCGGGGTTGGTGAGGGATGCCTCGGGGTGGCGTGCAAAGTATGCGATGCCCATGAACGCGCCGCTCAGTGCGCCGAACACGGTCAGGACCATCCAGCTGATACCGATGCGGCGGCCGGACTTAGCGTCTGCGGGGGTGCGCATCGCCATGAATCGCACGATAATGTGCGGTTGGCCGAAGTAGCCCAGACCCCATGCGAGGGACGAAACAATACCGGCGAAAGTGGTGCCCGCGAAGATGCTGAGCGCGTCGGGGCGTACCTGGCTGATGGACTCAACCACGGGGCCTACACCGCCGAGGTCAATGATGGTGATGACCGGAACGGCGATCAGCGCTGCGAGCATGAGCAGACCCTGAACCATGTCGGTGTAGGATGCGCCCATGAAGCCGCCGAAGAGCGTGTAGAACACGGTGATGCCTGCCAGCAGGAGCATACCGGTGTGGTATTCCTGACCGAAGGAGGACTTGAAGAACAGGCCGCCGGACACCATGCCGGAGGAGACGTAGAAGGTGAAGAACACCAGAATCACGACACCGGAGACGATGCGCAGCACGCGCTTGGTGTCATGGAGGCGGTTGCTCAGGAAGACGGGGACGGTCACGGCGTCGCCAGCTACTTCGGTGTAGCTACGCAGTCGCGGGGCCACGAACTTCCAGTTGCACCATGCGCCGATGGTCAGACCGACGGCGAGCCATGCCTGGGAGAGGCCGCTGAGGTAGACGGCGCCGGGCAGACCCATGAGGAGCCAACCGGACATGTCGGAGGCGCCCGCTGAGAGTGCGGCGACGGTGGGGGAGAGCTGACGCCCGCCCAGCACATAGTCGTCGAGGCTGTTGTTCTTGCTATTTGCCCATAGGCCGATTGCGATCATGGCAACAAAATAAATCGCCAGCGCGATGACCTGGTATGTACTCGCGGCCATAATGTTCCTTCTCTCCTGGTGATAGTGTGCGCCTGTGTGTATTTATGCGCTACCCCATAACTTTATGAGTGGCATAGGATACAGTCTAGGCTCTGAAGGGCTGAAAATAAAGTCTATTTGACGTTAAAGAGTTTGAGTCTATGGAATAAATATGTATTTACTGTGTAAATCCTATGGTCGTACACGTGGGGTGCTGTGGGAGCATGTGCGAAAAAGTGCCCGAAAAACCCCTGGATTTCAGGGTTTCGGGCACTTCGGTGCAAGAGATGCAGTTTAAAAGCAACGCAAACGATCAGAGCCGTATGCATCTGAAACGAATTAAACGAAAAATTTAAAAGCCATTCGGAGTGTTGAACTGTTACACGACAATGTCACAGAGGCTTAGAAATCCCTCACAACCCACGGCTCAGTAGCCATACGAGCCGGGTCAAAACGCTCCAAAATCGCCGCCGCATTGGGCGCCGGAACATCTGCAGAATGGGCGGAACCATCAGCGTCATACACCGGAATAGACGCGGCAATCCACCCCAAAATCGTGGGGATTTCAACGCCCGCTTCACGCAGCTGTGGCAGAGTCACCGCGCCGTCACGCTTAGCGAGTCGCTTACCCTCCTTGTTCAGTGCCAGCGGCACGTGAGCGTAACGCGGCTGAGTCAACCCCAAAAGCTGCGCCAAATACGACTGGCGGGGCGCCGAAGGAAGCAGATCATCACCGCGCACAATCTGCTCAACCCCCACAAAGGCGTCATCCACCACGGAGGTCAGGTTGTAGGCGTAGGTGCCGTCATTACGCACCAGCACAAAATCATCCACCAGACCGGTGTAGGTACCGTAAAAATCATCCTGCACGGTGTAGCTCGTGCACTCGGCGCGCAGGCGCAGAGCCGGCGGACGCTGGGTGCGGCGCTCCTCCCGCTGTGCCTCCGTCAGCTCGCGGCAGGTACCCGGGTAGGCGCCCGGTGCACCGTGCGGGGCGCTCGACGCCTCCTGAATTTCGCGGCGGGTGCAGAAGCACTCGTACACGAGTCCCGCTTCGCGCAGCTGTGCAACCGCCTGCTCATAGGCGGCAAGGCGCGTGCTCTGATACAGCACCCCTGCTTCCTTACTATCGGCGCCTTCGCCGCCCTCGATGCGCTCTGCCGGGGCGCCGGGGCTCGCGTCCCAATCCAGACCCAGGGCCGCCAAGTCGGCAATCTGACGTTCCGCCGCGCCCGGGCGCACACGATCCAAATCCTCCACGCGCAGGTAGAAGGGCTTGCCGCCGCGGCGCGCCATAGCCCACGCCAAAATGGCGGTACGCAAATTACCCAGGTGCAAATCACCCGAGGGGGAGGGAGCGTAGCGTCCGGTGCCGCTGGGGAACGGGTGTGCCGAAGTATGAGCGGCTGAGACGCTAGAAAAAGAGCTGGAGGGAGAAGTCATACTCCTATCCTATAGGGCGCGAATTTCTGGTTCCTGCTCAGCTCCTTCACTGAATCCTCACTGACTCCTAACCGGCGCTGGATTAGTCGGGGGAATAGGCTATCCGGCTAATCAATCTGTGGAGGTTGTCAAGCATCACGTATCAGTTGTCCGTAGAGGCCGAATTGTGCAGAATGATGCACTTTTATCCCCTTAGAAGCGTGCAATAGTGCAAAAATATGTTCTCCAGAAGGCCGAATAGCCCCTCAGTTGCCAAAAATTACAGTAGGGTTGTATCTATGGCTCGTACTATTGAACTCGCAGACGGCGTGTACCGTATTGCGACCGACAATTACCGACTGAACACCGGACTGGTCCTCGGACTGGAACGGGCACTTGTCGTGGATACCGGCGCAGGTCCCCGTCAGGCAACCGAAATTTATGATGAGGTTCGCCGTCTCACGCGCCTTCCTATCACCGTCGTAAACACTCATGGACACTATGAGCGTTTCTTCGGTAACGATGTTTTCGCGGCAATGGGTGCCGAAGAATTCTGGGCGCATCCTCGCGCCGCGCGTGCAATTCGTAAATACGGTGAGGCGCAGCGTCCCTACGTCGAGACGCTCGAACCGGAAATGGCGCACCACCAGGGTGCAGCCACCGATATTATTGTCCCCAACCGCCTGGTCGCCAACAGCGGTGACGGCATTACCTTTACCCCCATTGACCTGGGTGAGCGTAGCGCAACCCTCATGTACATGGGTCCCGGCCACACCGACGGCGACATTCTGGTCGGTATTGAAGATGTGCTCTTCATGGGCGGTCTGATTGAAGAGGGTACCGACCCCTACTTTGAGGATTCTTTCCCCGACCGTTGGATCGATACCCTCGGTGCGGTGCTCGAATTTGATCGCTACCGTGTGTTTGTGCCCGGTAACGGTGAGCCGGTGGACCGCACCTTCGTGGAGCGTGAACGTAACACCATGGTGACCGCTATTGAGTCGATTCGTTCCTCCACTCTGGACCGTGAGGATGAAGCAACTACCGCAGCAATGTATAAGCTGCCGTATGCGCCGGGTGCGACTCGCTTCCTGCTGGATCGACTGGCTCAGCTGGAGAACGCACCGGTGGCGGCATACTTCGATTCGGAGCACCCGGATACCAGTGGTTTCACGGGTCCGATTACTCTGGGTCAGGCATCGTACTAAACCTCGTATGCAATATGCCTCATGGGGCATAAATACAGGTGAGGGCTGGTTTCTAGGAATAGAAACCAGCCCTCACCTTTTATATACCCTCAGCTGTTTACCTTCAGCGAGGTGACGTTTTTAGCGCTGAACGTACTGGGCGCGCATTGCCTCGCAATCAGCCTTCAAAGAAGCCGGGACTTCACCCATTGCCTCGCAAAGCTGCACGAAACGGTGACGCCAATCCAGGTGCTGCAGAGCCTGACGAATCTGCTGCTCACCCTGCGCCGGGGTCCAGCGGGAGGCGGCGTCAGCAACCTGCGCAAGGCCCGCGCGAGCATCCGCGTGGTCGATGTCGATGGTCGCACCATCCCAAAGAATCTCACGTACGGTGGTGGTGTTCGGAACCTTGCCGACCACGGTCACACCCGAAGCCAGCGCATCGGTCCAACGACCGGTAATGTACTCCTTGGTCGGGTGGGTGTAGGGTGCCGGGCTCACCGAGGTGGAGAATGCCAGCAGGAACTTCGCGCGGTTCAGCGAATCCTGCAGGTGCTGAGCCGACTCGCGATCGTTCGCGCCGAAGGGCGGGCGGCCCTCAAAGCTCAGACCCAGCTCGGCGGCAAGGGCGGCGGTCGCCTCGTCATCCTCGTAGGCGGCGGGCTGACGACCCACACGCAGCAGGTCGGTGCTCTTCGAGCCCAACGCCGCCAGACGGTCGCTGAACTTGCTCCACACGTCCGCACCCCAGGGCAGAACGCCGGGGGTCTTTACACCCGCGGCAGTCCAGGGCTGAACGTCATCAACATCCGCAACGAAAATGCGGTCGTAGGTGGAGGACTTCGCCACGGCGGGAATACGGTCATCCCAGAAGCTATCAATCACCCAGCCGTAAATCGCGCCGTAGCGGCGGAACGCGAAGGAACGCTGCGAAATGGCGTACAGCTGACCGGGATCAGAAGCAATCACCAGGCAACGCTTGGATCCGCCCTTGAGGCGGGGCAGGCGCGCCAGAAGCTTGGTTTCCTTACTGAGGGATGCGCCCACATCCACGGTGTGGACGGTGCCGCCGGTGTAGCGGGCGAGAAGCTCCGCCATGGCGTGCACGGGAACCCAACCGGCTCCGGAGGGGACGGCAACAATAATATCGAGTGAGCTCATGAGAATCCTTGCGGCTACGCCCGCCGCATGCACCGGACTCACCGGGGTAAAACCCCTGGTCGAGCGCGGTATGCGTTAGCGGTGAGAGCGTGAATGTTAATCAATGATAGATAGGGTGCCTTGCGTCAGCAGGTGCGCAGGAAAACGCGAAGGTAACGGCGAGTGAAACCGCTACGACCGGCTAACTTTTAGAGCCACGGAAGGCTACGGCACAGGTAGTTTTTAGTATATCGGTCAACCCCGCACGCAGAGCGTAGCCCACAGCCTTTACGAGCGGCTTTAGGGTGTGTGAATGCGCACCTCAATGCCCGATTCGGCGCCGAAACCGGCAGCCATGCGCGCCAGATCAGTGTTCGGGGCGGCAGCCACCGTGAAGAAACGGTCCACCGCGGCGGCAAACTGCTCCTGACGAGCCATATCGCCGTGCTCAAGGGTCGTGAAAATACCGCCGCCGGCATCGTCAAAGACCTCAACGCGCAGTTCAGGAAGGAGCTCCGTGTTCGGCAGGTTCAGCGAGGACACATCGTGCTGGAAGGTCAAGTCACCGCACAGCAGGGTCACCGGCAGGGCGGCACCACCAACGACTGGGCGGGAGTTCTCATCCACACCGGCGGGGTAGTAGCCCGACAGGGACACACCAATAGCGGTCGCAATCGTGCCGTCAATACCGGCAAGACCGCGGTTCGCAAACACGCGCGCGGGGGCGGGCTCACCCAGGGCGGGGGCTGCCGCGTCCAAATCACGCACCAGGTTTGAGGAGCCCAGCACCATGAGGCGGCGCTGAGCCACCGCATCCTTCCAGACGCGGCGCGCGTAGGAGCGGCCGGCGGTGCGGTTGCGGTAATCGGTGTAGTCTACAGAGCCTGCAGAATCAGAGTGCTCGTAGGCGGCAATGGCGCGCAGGCACTCATCCTGCAGCTCGCGGGCGGGCTCAACCCACTGATCCAGCCAGCTGAGTCCGTCAACGAGTTCATCAGCGGGCACAGTGGAGGCGCTCGCAAACTCGGCAAGCTCGTGCGGGGTGGACAGCTCCACGAAGGAGCGGGCACCGGGCTCGTACCAGCTGGCGCGGCGCGGCGCGTAGAAAGCGCACTGAATATCCGTGCGTTCGAGCAGTGCCGTAATCGGGCGTGAAAGCGTCGGGTGTCCGAAGAGCACTACGCGCTCAATCTGTGCGGCGGGTGCGAAGGACTCATCGCCGAGTAGCTGCGGGTAGTGGGGAATAGAGGTCGCGCCATGGCGTGCCTCGGAGGAAGGCTCAGCAAATAGCGGCAGGTTCAGCACACGCGCGAACTCCGCGGCGAACTCGCCGGCACCGTCCGCGGCAACCACCACGGTGCGGTGCGCCGGGGTGTGCTCCGCCAGGTCAGCTTGTGCTTCCAGCGAGTCCAGGAGCCAACGCTGCTCAGCGCTGGAGAGCCCCGAACCCTCGGCGCGGGCGGCGCGGGTACGGCCCTCAGCCTGCGGATCGTAATCCTCCAGCAGGCTCTGCGCCCACTGCGGAAGCATCTGCGCAAAACGACCCGAGGGGGTCAGCGGCGTATCAAAACAAATGTTCAGGTGCACCGGGCCAATCGGCTCGGCCGACTGCTTGCGCCAGTGCTCGGCGCTACGACCGGTCAGCGCGTTCAGGCAGGCAGCAAAAGCCTGAGTCTGCTCACCCTCAACCTGCTCGGGGTAGGAGGTCAAATCGGCTTCAGCACGCACAAAAGGATGGAAGAAACTCGCCTGGCGGGTCGTCTGATTCACGCCGCTACCGCGCAGACGCTCCGGGCGGTCGGCGCTCAGCACCGCCAGGGGCACGCCGGCGTGGTATGCCTCCATGACGGCGGGCATGTACTCGCCCAGAGCCGTACCGGAGGTACACACCAGACCCACCGGCTGACCGGATGCCTTCGCAATACCCAGGGCGGTGAAGGCTGCACTTCGCTCGTCCACACGCACGTGCGCAATCAGGGCGCCGGCTTCAGCGGCGGCGGCAATAGCGTACGCGAGAGGCGCACTGCGGGATCCCGGGGACACGACAACATGCCGCATACCGGCACGAATCAGCGAATCGAGCACGGATACTGCGGTGAGCATGGCGGGGGTTGAGCGGTTTTCAGTCACCGTACCATTCTAAGGCCGAGGGCATTTTCCTTCAGTTATGGTTACCCTTCACGGGCGCAACCTTGATAACTACAGTCCGCAGGCGCGTTCCAGCACCCGGTAGCAGGCGGTGACGCGCTCCACCCACCACTGGCGGGTCTGTTTGTCGGTGGCGAGACGCTCCAGGCGCTGCGGGCTGGGGGTGATGGTGCGCAGGTCCATGAATCCGTCGCGGGCAATGAGCGGCTCGTCGGTCACATCCTCAGCCATGAGGGAGACCGTGCCCAGACCGCACCCGTAGTTCAGGGTCGGCAGGGAAGCCGCCAGGGATGCACCGGTGGCAATACCCACCGAAGACTCCAATGCCGAAGAAACCACCGCCGGAAGCTGCGCCTGCTCCACCAGCGCGAGGGCACGGCGTACACCTCCCAGCGGCGCCGCCTTAATAACCATCAGATCGGCGGCATTTGCGCGGGCCACCTTCAGCGGATCCTCCGCCTTACGGATTGACTCGTCCGCGGCAATGCGGGCGGGTAGCCCCTCCTTGGCGATAGCAAAGCGGAGCGCCGCCATCTCCTCAAGGGTTGCTACCGGCTGCTCAGCGTAAATAATGCCGTACTCGCAGAGCTTGCGGAGCGCCTCAAGGGCACCGTCGAGGGTGTAGCCCATGTTCGCGTCCACCTTCAGGCGCGCATTCGGGAGTGCTTCTCGTGCCGCCGCCACGCGCGCAATATCGTCGACGAGGCTCTGGCCCTTCTCAGCCACCTTGATTTTGAGTTCCTGAATCTCGCCTTCGTACTTGGCGAGCACCTCCGGCACACGCTCGGCGGGTACCGCGGGCAGGGTCGCGTTCAACGGGATGCGCGTACGCACCGGTTCAGGGGCGGGTAGCCACGCCGCCTCCAGCGCGCAGGCGAGCCACGCGGCAGACTCCTGGGCACCGTACTCGAGGAAGGGTGCGAACTCGCCCCAGCCGTGCGGGCCACGAATCAGCGCGCTCTGGCGGCTATTGACCCCGCGGAAGGTCACGGTCATCGGAATTTCGACCGTGAAAAGGTTCTCCAGAACCTCCTGCAGCGGCGGCAGGGGAGTGTTCGTGAGGCGAAAACCGTAGCCGAGAGGCGGCACGCTCATGCTGGTATTCAAGGTATCTGCCCTTCTTCGATGCGCTATGAGCTCACCATAGCATTCCGCTCTGAAGCGGGTGCGCTCGCAACCCGTTTCGCATTCTCTGGAAACTCTCAGGTTGTGGTCGAAAAAACTTTAGTTTTTCATAGCTTAACCTGGGATAGTAGATAGTTATTCGCCCGATGACTCGAACGATGTTGCGCGCGATGCGGTAGCTTGGGGGCTGCCGCAATGACAGCGGACATCGGCGGGCTCGGGGATATCTAACAGACATGAGGGCAAGAAGGTACGAAGGGTTATGAAGAAGACAATGAATGGGCAAGCAACAGGTGCGGGGAACCCCGGTTGGGGCGACTCGGAGAACCTGGACGCTACTCGTGCTCTTCACCCTTCTGATGACGCGCCCACTACGGTGTTTTCCTCTGATGAGACTGCGGTGCTTTCTGATTATCAGGATGCTACCCAGGTGCTCAACGCCCACGAAACGGCTACTCATGCCGCTGCGCAGAATGAGGACCGTACGAAAGTTCTGACGGATTACGGTTCCTCCCAGGCTAACGAAGCTGCGCCTGCAGGCTCCATGAATACCGGTTCCGCGAACGCTGAATCCGCGAATACTGAGGTTATTTCTTCACACCAGGACTCTATAGAAGTTATTGGTGCGACCCGCCCTTTGCCGCGCGCCTACCGCGCCCCCATTAAGATTCCTGAGACGATTCCCTCCGCTCAGGAGCGCGCCTCCCAGAGTGGCTACAGTGCGGATGAGCCTCTGCAGGCTACGCGTCGCCTTGACCCGCCGAGGCCTCCGGTGAGCGGTTACCCGCTGAATGCCAATATGGGCGCCGCTCAGATGGGAGCTGGGCAGGCAGGCGCTGAGCAGATTAGTGCCCAGCAGCCGCTTCCCCAGCGTGTGCCGCCGCAGGCACCTCAGCAGGCACCTCAGCAGGCGCCGCAACAGCCGGTGGCGTACCCTCCGGAGGCCTATCCTGCCGCGGCATATCCGAACGGCGCGTATGTTCAGACCGGTCAGGTTCCCGTGGATGCTTCGGGCCGCCCTGTGAATCGTCCCGGCGAAGAGCAGGCGCACCACCTTCCGAGTACTGGCGTTCTGATGCGCCACGTAATGGCGTTGCTGTTCTTGGGGCTGTCTCTGTACGGCGCGTTCGCGTTCTTTATTTATACGGCGACCGGTCAGCAGGTTGATGAGCAGGCGTACACCGAGTACGCGCACCAGTTCAAGAGTTACCGCGGCCCGACTCTGACTGCCCTGGATTCTTTGCCCACGATTGTTGGCGTGATCGCGGTGCTGGGTCTGATTGCGGTGCTGATTTGGAAGCACCGTTTCCTACCGTCACTGCTTGGTGTGCTGGTCGGGGCTGCGGCGGTGACGAGCACGTATCTGCTCAAGCACTACCTGATTGTGAAGCCCGACCTGGGTGTTCAGGAGGCGCTGAGCAACTCGGCACCCAGCGGTCACACGACCTTCGCGGCGGCGGCGGGTGCGGCGCTCTTCCTAGCGGCGCCTCGTTTCTTGCGGCCCACGGTGGCGCTGTGTGCGGCGTTGGCGACCTGCCTGACGGGTGCCTCCACGATTATTAATGGGTGGCACCGCCCGGCGGACGTGGTGACCGCTATTCTGGTCACCGCGATCTGGACCGTTGTGGGTATGGGCGTGCTGCGTTATGTGCGTCCGGCAGATTTTGCGGTGCCGGCGCGCGGCGGTTTGGTGTTGGTTCCGTTGATGACGATTGCGACGCTGTTCCTGTCGTTCTGCGCGGTCATCCTGTATCTGATTGCGATTTTTGCGCCGATTCCCGGTGGTGCGTTTACCGCGGCGACCTGCATGATTATTGCGGTGAGCTTTGGTACGACGGCGTTGATGGTGAACCTGTTGCGTCCGCGTAATAGTAATCGCTCCGCCTATTCGAAGGTGTGGAGTTACCAGTAGATGTTGTTCCCCTCTCTGCTTGGGGTGTTTTAGCTCGGTGTGAGCCGAGGTATTGTCCTGTTGCGGGGAGGGGAATACAATATAAGAAATTTAGTATTTTTAATACCAATAATAGGGAGGGGGTGCGCGCCCCCTTTCACTCACCCCTGAAAAGAAAGGTGCGTACCATGGCAGGTACCCATGAAGGCCGCGTCCTCGTATTCCCCCAGCTCACCGAAGCGCTGACCCCCTTTGACGATAAGCCCCAGGCACGCAAGATCGTTGATGCCGACGGCGGCAACCTGACCCTCATGGAACTGGCTGCAGGCCAGTCCTGGCACGAGCACCACAGCGTGCACCCCGTCTTCGTGCAGGTGCTCAAGGGCGAGGTGATTTTCCACGTGAAGGACCGCGATATTACCCTGGTACCCGGCAAGCCGATTCACGTGACCGCCAAGCTGCTGCACTCCCTGCGCGCCGTGAAGGACTCCACCCTGCTGGTGACCATGCTGACCGGCGAGTCGCACCCCGAACCCAAGGTCAATATTGACGTCGAAGAGGTCTAATCCCCGGCCTCTAAACC
>NZ_JABZXW010000098.1 GCF_015265375.1 Rothia sp. (in: high G+C Gram-positive bacteria) | reverse complement strand
GTGGTTCACGGCGCGGCTCAGCTTGAGGAGTTTTAATGGTTCGTTCTGAGCGTCGGCGAGGTATGCCCCTGACCGGCTGGTCTTTTGCGCCGTCTTTCGCCTGTGCGTCTCGTGTATTTGGTGTGCGCGCCTCGGTTGGTTCTGACCGAGGCGCTACTTGCCGCATCCGTAAGGGTGCAGCTTTGGGCGCCAGTGCCGCGTTGACTCTTCTGCCGTTGTGGACCCCGCTGGCGCCTGCTGCCTGGGCGACGGACCCGACTCCTTCCGCTTCTGCGTCTCCGAGCCCTAAGAGGGAGGTGACGGCGACTCCTTCGCCGTCGGGTACTGCGGTTCCGAAGACTTCGGCGACTCCGAGTCAGGGCGCGTCAACCACGAATGGTGATGATGTTCGTCAGCGTGAGTATTGGCTGAATGAGTACGGTATTACGTCCTTGTGGTCGCAGGCTACGGGTAAGGGCGTGACGGTTGCTGTGATTGATACGGGCGTGGACGGTACCCACCCGGATCTTGAAGGTAATGTTCTGCGCGGTTATGACGCCTCGGGCGTTGGTAGCGAGGACGGCTGGAAGGGCCTGGGCGCTGAGCCGATGCACGGCACGGAGGTCGCTTCTCTGATTGCCGGTCACGGTCACGATACGCGGGGCTATTCTGCAATTGCAGGTCAGCCGGGTAAGCCGACCGGTGTGATTGGTGTAGCTCCCGATGCGAAGATTCTGCCGATTTCGCTGAATATGGGTACGACCGGCGGTAAGAGCATTGATGAGCAGATCCCGGCGGCGGTGCGTTACGCGGTCGATAATGGGGCTCAGATTATTAACATGTCGATTGGCTCGAATAAGACGAGCTGGCCGCAGAGCTGGGATGAGGCGTTTGCCTACGCTGAGCAGAAGGGCGTGCTGATTGTTGCGGCTGCGGGTAACCGCGGTAGCGGCTTGACGCAGGTTGGTGCTCCGGCGACGATTCCTGGCGTGTTGACGGTTGGTGGTATTGACCGGAAGAAGGCTGTTGCTGAGGGCTCGTCGACTCAGGGCATTTCGATTGCTGTGGTTGCTCCGAGTACGGATATGATTGCGGCTGCTCCGGGTAACGGGTACATGATTTGGTCTGGTTCTTCGGCTGCTGCGCCCTTGGTGACGGGTGTTGCGGCGTTGTTGAAGCAGAAGTATCCGAAGGAGTCTGCGGCTCAGTTGGCTCAGCGTTTGATTGCTTCGGCTGATGATGCTGGCGTGACGGGCCGTGACCCTTTGTATGGTTACGGTATTTTCAATCCGCAGGATGCAATGGCTTTGGCGGCGCCTACGGTGACGGCTAATCCGTTGGGTTCTATTTCTGAGTGGATTGCGGTGCATCGTAAGCGGCAGGTGAGCGATCCGACTCCTAGCGATGCTGCGCCGGTCCATGAGGAGGGTGAGAGCATTGTGAAGGCGGCGGCGCCGGATGCGCGTCGCCCTCCGGAGGATCGTGGCTGGTTGCCACCGGTGATTTTGGCGGCGCTGGTGTTGTGGCTGACGATTATTACGGCTGGTTCTGTGCATCGTTTGCACAGGATGCATGTGAGCGCGGGGCAGGCTGCGCGGATGGCTCGTGCGGCGGCGCATCATCCGGGGTCTCATCGGGGTACTCGCCGGACCTCTCGTTAGTACTGTTTGATGACGTTTTTCTGTTGTACAGTGGCTTTTCTGTTCGCCCGGGGCTGACTTTTGAGTTGGCCCCGGGCTTTATTGTTTGGGTTGGGGGTTCTGGCAGGATAAGCAGTAATAAACGAAAATATCGAACACGCCGCGTAAAAATCAGAAAGGGTGTTTTTGACCGTAACCACCATTAAGGGGTGAACCCCGTTCAGATGCGCAAAACTTTTAACTTAGGGTGCGCCCTGAGACGGCATAAGTGCGAAATTACCTAAACAAAGGCGTAAAATAGAAGATAACAGGTATGTGATAGACAGGCTCGTGCTGCTAGCCACTTCGCGTTGCGCAAGGACTTCCAGAGCGGGCCGCTTTGTTCGTCAGGGGAGCTTTCGGAACGACCCGAAAGTTGCACATACCACCCTACCGGGGCTACCGAACCTCGGTACCTAAAGACTAGGAAGTAACAAAATGGCATTCACTAAGGTGGCACAGGACCGTCCTCGCGTCCTGATCGTCGGTGGCGGCTACGTCGGCTTCACCGTTGCTAAGAAGATCCAGAAGGCTATCAAGGAGACCGGTGGCGTTGTCACCATCGTTGAGCCGAACCCCTACATGACTTACCAGCCCTTCCTCCCCGAGGTTGCAGCAGGTTCCATGGAAGGCCGTAACGCAACTGTGCCGCTGCGCCAGCACCTGCGCGACACCGAGCTGATCCCCGGCCGCGTTCTCTCCATCGACCACGCAAACCGCACCGCTGTAGTGGAGCCCACCGATAACGGTGAGCCCTTCGAGCTGAAGTACGACGAGATCGTCCTCGGCGCAGGCGCTGTGACCCGTGCATTCCCGATTCCGGGTCTGGCAGAGGTTGCTATCGGTCTGAAAACCATTGAAGAGGCAGTTTCTGTTCGTAACTGGGTTCTGGACCGCATCGAGGTCGCATCCATGCTGTCCGACCCTGAAGCACGTCGTCGTGCCCTGACCTTCGTCGTTGTTGGTGGTGGCTTCGCTGGCGTTGAGACCATCTCCGAGCTCGAAGACATGGCACGCGTTGCTGTCGAGCGCAACGAGCGTCTCTCCGTTTCCGACCTGCACTTCGTCATGGTCGAGGCTGCACCGCGCATCATGCCCGAGGTCCCCGCAGACCGTGCAGAGAAGGTTGTTGCAGAGCTGCGTGCACGCGGCATCGAGATTCTGCTGAACACCTCCCTCTCCGACGCAACCGACGGCAACCTGCAGCTGATCAACATGGCTGACAAGTCCCCCGCAGGCGAGATCAAGACCGACACCCTGATCTGGACCGCAGGTGTGGCAGCATCCCCGATGCTGAAGAACACCGACTTCCCGATCGACGAGCGTGGCCGCGTTCGCGTGAGCGCAGACCTGCGCGTCACCGGCGATGACGGCGTGGTTGAGGGTGCATGGGCTGCAGGCGACAACGCAGCTGTTCCGGACCTCTCCGGCGGCGGCGTGGGTGGCTTCTGCGTTCCCAACGCTCAGCACGCTTCCCGCCAGGCTGTCGTTCTGGCTAAGAACCTGCTGGCTGCTCGCCGCGGCGAGCCCCTGACCGACTACTACCACGAGACCATCGGTGTTGTGGCAGGTCTGGGCCTGTGGAAGGGCGTTGCAAACTTCAAGGGCAAGACCATTGGCGGCCCGCTGGCATGGATCATGCACCGCGGCTACCACGGCTCTGCAATCCCCACCACCGAGCGTACCGTTCGCGTTATGACCACCTGGGCACTGAACCAGATCTTCGGCCGCGACACCTCCTCGATTCGCCACCAGCGCTCCCCGCGCCTGGCATTCCAGGAAGCAACCGGTACTGCACCGGCACGCCAGAAGGCAAAGCTCTAAAATAGCCTGACTTAGGGGTATGCTCCCTGAGATAGCGCACTTGAGATAAAGCAAAGGGCGGTGTGGAAGACTTCGGTCTTCTGCACCGCCCGTTTTTGTGTCCGGATGCTCGCCAGCTGCCCGGCTTAGTCGCCCACCTGTGCTTTTGCGTGGTGATTGCTGTGGCTGAGCGTGGGGAACCGTTTGAAATGTGTTTCTGCTTAGGTTCGGGTGCGTTTTCGTGGAATAATAGGTGTTTGTGCCCCGAACTATGCGGGGTGCGCCCCCATAGTCCAATTGGCAGAGACAGAGGACTTAAAATCCTTGTGTTCTGGGTTCGAGTCCCAGTGGGGGCACTGCATAGACACGCGTAGATGCGCGGTATAGATAGGCGGCGGCTCTTCCCGTAGGGGAGGAGTCGCCGCTCGCGTGTTTGAAGGTTTACATGTCTGGGTTT
>NZ_JABZXW010000097.1 GCF_015265375.1 Rothia sp. (in: high G+C Gram-positive bacteria) | reverse complement strand
ACGGATACCGCGCAAAAACCCCCGACGGCATCCTCAAAACCATGGACGCCTGGAACCAATGGATCAACTACGGCGTCCAAACCGGCGACTACAGCAAAGCCCGCGAATTCCTCTCCACCTCAAACGACGGAGAACTCAAAATCTACCGGGAAATAGAAGCACTCTACCAGCGCGGCGGATGGGTCATCGATGGCATCGAACACTTCGAACCCGCCGGCATACCCAGGACCGACGACCATCAAACCTACTACCTGGAAACCAACCACGAATGGGACAAACACACCGAAGTGGAACCTGACGGCCGCCAAGAAACCTGGAGCAGCGACAAGGAAGAAGAAATCTACACGTTCGCCCTCGAATACCGCGACGGTAGATGGCAGATCCTCTACTCCCGAATCGACGCCTAACCGTACCGGCGTCTAGCCGCGACATATACGTCCAGAAGCCACATGTGTTTCGAAAAGCCACCAAAGAAGTAGCTTCTCGAAACACATGTGGCTTCTCGCGTAAGAGGGTAAGAATTAGCGGACATAAAAATAGGGGAGAGGCCCGAGAATACTCAGGACCTCTCCCCACACCCAACAAGCGCAACCCCCACAGAGCCACAGCTACCGGGGAGCCACACTACAGGGTACAAACGACTTAGTGCGGGTACTCGCCGTACTTCACCATCGGAACCGGGCGGCGCATACGACGAATCATCATCACACGGTTAAACGCATACATGCCAGAACCACGCTGAACCTCGTCGAACTTCGCAATCAGCTTCTTCTTCAGGCCACGCCACAGAATGAAGTAGTCAACAACCCACAGAATCATCAGCGCATACATTGCGTACACCGAACCGTAATAAATCGGTGCCGCCGCAGTAGACGTGCCAGCCACACCCTGAGCAATCCAGCCACCAATGAGCAGAACCAGCAGAATAGCCAGCATGAAATCGCCAAGGTTACGACGCGCATCCACATAATCACGGATATAACGGCGCTGCGCACCACGATCCACGGCGGGCAGGTAACGCTGATCGCCACCCATCAACGCATCATTCTGACGCTCACGAGCCTTCGCCATCGCCTCACGTTCACGAGCCTTTGCCTCCTTACGGTCATTAACAACCAGAGGCTGACGACGAGCCGCCTGCTGCTCCTTACGCGAAGGAGTAGGACGGCCCTTCTTCGGGGTGAACTTCGGATTAACCGGAGCCTGAGGCTCCTCTACAACCTGCGGCTGAACAGCTTCCGCCTCAGCCTTCTCTTTCTTACGACCAAACACCCTCCCATCATACCCGAACGGCACACACCAAACCCGCCCCCACAAGCGCACACCAGCAACTGAAACGAACCCAACCGCCCGCCAGCAGGGGTAAGGATGGGGGTAAGGTAGAAACATGACTACTGAATTCACCCACCACAGCGCCCTCCGCGACGCCGTCACCAAAAACTTCGAAGCAACCCTGCAGACCCTCACCGAGCTCGTCGCCATTCCCTCCATCGCCTGGGAATCGCACGACCTCACCCAGGTAGACCGCAGCGCCGAGGCAGTCGCCGCGCTCGCAACCAAGGCAGGGTTCGACAACGTACGCATCGAACGCGCCACCTACACCACCGCAGACGGCACCGAAAAGCAGGGCATGCCCGCCGTCATCGCCCAGCGACCCGCCGCAGAAGGCTACCCGACTATCCTGCTCTACGCCCACCACGATGTACAGCCCGCCGGCGACCTCGACCTGTGGGACACCGAACCCTTTGTCGCAACCCGCAAGGGCGACCGCCTCTACGGCCGTGGCGCAGCAGACGATAAGGCAGGCATCCTCGTGCACCTCGCCGCGCTCGCAGCCCTCAACGAAACCCTCGGTGAGGACTTCAAACTCGGCGTGAAGCTCTTCATCGAAGGCGAAGAGGAGGCAGGTTCGCCCTCCTTCGTGTCCTTCCTCAACACCTACCGTGAGGAACTGTCCGCCGACTACATCGTCGTCGCAGACTCCGCCAACTGGCGCGCCGGCGTACCCGCACTGACCACCAGCCTGCGCGGCGTCGCATCCGGCGACATCGAGGTGCGCGTCGGTAGCCACGCCATCCACTCCGGCATGTTCGGCGGCCCCATGCTCGACGCCCACACCCTCATGGCGCAGCTACTCGCCACCCTGCACGACGCCACCGGCGCCGTAGCCGTCGAAGGCCTGCACCGCGCCCCCGAACCCGAACTCGAATACGCCGAAGCAGACTTCCGCAGCGACTCCGGCATCCTCGACTCCGTACCCCTGGCAGGCACCGGTAGCGTTGCATCCCGCCTGTGGACCCAGCCGGCAATCTCCGTCATCGGCATGGACATCCCCAGCATCGCAACCTCCTCCAACACCCTCGCCGTCGTATCCCGCGCACGCATCAGCACCCGCCTGGCACCCGGCGACAACCCCGAAAACGCACACCGCGCACTCGCCGAACACGTCAAGGCGCACGCACCCCACGGCGCCGAGGTCAGCTACACCGCCGTCGACTCCGGCATGCCCTTCGCCACCGAAGTCGACGCAGACGGCGCACAGACCGCCCTCGACGCAATGCGCACCGCCTGGGGCCTCGAACCCGTACAGACCGGCATGGGCGGCTCCATCCCGTTCATCTCCGACCTGAAGGACCTCTTCCCGCAGGCACAGATCCTCGTCACCGGCGTAGAAGACCCCGACACCCGCGCACACAGCGCCAACGAGTCCCTCTACATCCCGGACTTCAAGAACGCAATCCTCGCGGAGGCGCTGCTTCTCAGCGCACTCGGCGCTCGCTAAACGCGCTCGCTAGGAACATCCACAAAAAGTGGGGGAGAAGGGTCACAAACCCCAACCCCCACTTTTTCGGTATCCTAGAAGCAGAATTACATGTCAAGCCCCCACATCAAAACTCACGCCCCCGGCGAACTATGCACACCCTAGGTTGTACATCAAACACTCGGGCGCGTATCGTGAAGGCTAAAACGCCCACACGCACCCACACGCGGCGCACACGGGCAACCAACCAAACAAAAGGACAACACCAATGAGTGAAACCACCACCGAACTGCCGACCCACGGCGTCAACCTCACCGAAGTAGCACAGACCAAGGTCCGCACCCTCCTCGAACAGGAAGGCCGCACCGACCTGCGCCTGCGCATCGCCGTCCAGCCCGGCGGCTGCTCCGGCCTCATCTACCAGCTCTACTTCGACGAACGCGTCCTCGACGGCGACGCAGTCCGCGACTTCGACGGCGTAGAAGTCATCGTCGACAAGATGAGCGCACCCTACCTCGACGGCTCCACCATCGACTTCGAAGACACCATCGAAAAGCAGGGCTTCTCCATCGACAACCCCAACGCAGCAGGCTCCTGCGCATGCGGTGACTCCTTCCACTAAACCGAAGGCACCCACCACGCGCCACTAAAGCGCAACACACCTAACAAACCCCCGTCTCGCATACTGCACCCAACCATGCAGATACGCGGCGGGGGTTTTACACTTAACACATGACTACGCACGAAATCACCTGGAAATACATCCTCAACCAGCTCGTCAAACACCAAAACCTCACCGACACTGAAGTCGCATGGGCAATGGACCACATCATGACCGGCCAAACCGAACAGCCGATCCTCGCATCCTTCCTCACCGCCCTCCACTCCAAAGGCGAAACCCCCGAAGAACTCGGCGCACTCGCAGCCGGCATGATCGCCAAAGCCGAAACCGTCGACATCAACCCCCACGCCGTAGACATCGTCGGCACCGGCGGCGACCAGCAAAACACCGTCAACATCTCCACCATGGCAGCCCTCGTCATCGCAGGCACCGGCGCCACCGTCGTCAAGCACGGCAACCGCGCCTCCACCTCCAAATCCGGCTCCGCAGACGTCCTCGAAGCCCTCGGAATCCGCCTCGACATGCCCATTCCCGCAGTCGCCGAATGCGCTCGCGAGACCGGCATCACGTTCCTGTTTGCGATGACCTTCCACCCGGCAATGCGCCACGTGGGCCCGACTCGCCGCCTGCTGGGCATTCCGACCGCTTTCAAC
>NZ_JABZXW010000034.1 GCF_015265375.1 Rothia sp. (in: high G+C Gram-positive bacteria) | reverse complement strand
GGCGAAGCTGTACCCGGGCGCGTGCCTGGACTCAAACCTGTACGATGCACCCACCCAAAGTGAGATACGACCACCCTCGCCCACCCTGGCCGATGACCCTAGAGCGTGTACTATTTATATATTGCTCACCATCGGATTCAGGAGCTTTGAGTGGATTTACAAGACGTAGTGAATGCGAACCAGCACCGGTTCAGTGAAACTGAACGGGAAATTTTGGCATTCATGCTAGAAAACGAAGAGTTCGTTGCAGAGTCAACGATCAACTCTCTGGCACATAAAACGTATACTTCGACCAGCTCAATTATCCGCCTGACGAAGAAGCTGAACTTCTCCGGATTTGCTGAGTTGAAGTACTTCATTAAGTCCTCTCTGAACCGCAGCGAACCTTTCAACCCGCGGTTCATTGAGAGTGGCCGCGAAGATATTCAGCGCACCTACGACTACCTCGAGCACATGGAGCTGAGCGGACTGCTCAAGCGCATCCATGAGGCTCGCACCGTGTACTGCTTTGGCACCGGCTACGCCCAGCGCAACGCCGTGCAGGAATTTACCAAGTCCATGCAGGTTTGCGGTAAGTTCTGCCAGGTCATCCCGGCACGTAATGAGTTCGAAAGCGCCATGAACAATATGACCCAGGACGACGTGGTCATCATTGTGTCCTTCTCCGGTCAGACCGAGAACATGCGCGAACACATTAAGATGCTGGCGCTGCGCCGCATCCCCATGATTGCGGTGACCGCCATTGGTGTGAACTACATGTCCTCGCACGCCGAGTACTCCCTGCACTACCAGACGACCCCCACCCAGATCAGCACCCAGCGCAAGCCCTACTACTCCTTTGTGGCGCTGTCGGTGCTGCTGGACTACATCGTGCGCCGCTACATTGAACACGTTGAGAATGAGCGCCGCGAATCCCTGCAGGACCAGGTGGACGACGCCCTCAACGCTGGGGACGAAACCGACGCCTGACAAGGCATTACTGTGCCCACCTGCTCCTTCACTCACTCCTCCTGAATCCGACCGAATCCGCCTGAGACCATCTGAAAGAGACACCCTGTGACCGCAATTTTCGCGCTCATCGAAAACACCGAGAAGATGCGTAAGTACCTGTTCTGGTACCTCATGATTATCCCCGCGCTGTTGCTGCTGTGGATTGCCCTGGGCGCAGCGAACTCCCAGATGGATTTCCAAGCCGCCCTGAAAATTCCCTTCTTCACCGTGGCATTCCTGAACGCCTGCCTCAGCCTGCTGCTGGGCGGCACCCTCAAGTTCGCGGGTGCAGAGAACGAACGCACCGAACGAGCCTACGCCCTGTACTTGACCATTCTGCTGGTCATCATCGGTAACCTGCCTGGCGCAATCCTGAGCTTCTTCCTCTTCCGCTCCCTGCGCTTCGGCAACCTGGAAGGCGAGCTGGCGCCCAAGTACCGTTGGGCGCTTCTGCCTGCCCTAGTCTTCTACGTACTGGTGACCGTAGTGCTGCTCGTCGCCAACATCGCAATGTGGTCGAAGTAAGCACCCGGCGTATTAAGCACACAGGAGCATTGAGCACGCAGGCGCGCGCTGACACCCGCCCCGCTTGAAGCACAGCATGAGGCACACCGGGCAGAGGACCCCGGAAGAACCACCATCTTCGGTGTGTACGCGCAAACGTACACCGCACTGACCCACAAGGACACTCACGACGTGAACCAGATTCCCGAGCCTACCGACTCGCAACACGCACCCGGTACCCCGGCTGATACTGTTCAGCCCGCCGCAGCCGCCGCGACCTCAGCAGAGGAAACCCACGAAGTAGCCGACGAAATCAACATCGCCGAGCTGCCCGCACACCTGAACCCCGCCCACGAGGACTTTGACCCCTCGGCGGGGCTTGAGCGCTGGGCGGAACAGATGGACGTCTACACCGGTCCCGACGCGATGCTCGACTTCAACCAGGTCGACTACGTGCACATCGACCTGTCCGAGGCGAACCCCTCCGGTCTGGCACAGCTGCTCGCCGGACGTAAGACCCGCCTCTCCACGATTCTGCGCGACAAGTCGCAGCTGGAGGCGGGCATGCGCTCCGCACGCACCCTGCGCACCAAGATTTACGAACTCGCCACCGACCATGGCCTGGACTCCGGCTACTTCGTGGCGGGTACCGCCTCCTGGCTATCGCACGACACCCGCGACGCCGCCGCCGCCTACGAGAAGCGCTTCATCGCGCCAATCCTCATGGCGCCGCTGAGCATCACCCCGCACCCGAAGGACGACGACTTCGAGCTGCGCCTCGCCGGTTCCGCGCGCCTGAACCCGGCGATGGTCCGCCAGATCAAGCAGGAGTACGGCATCGACCTGGGCACCATGGACGTGGCGCAGCTGGCGAACTCCATGTCCCGTCTGGACCCCGAGCCGGTTATTGAGCGTATGCGCGCCTCCGCCGGTCGTATTCCGGGCATGACCATCGAGTCGAAGTACTTCATCTCCACCTTCGCTGACCTGAAGGAAAGCCTGGGCGAGCTGCCGCACACCGCCATCACCCCGCTGGTTCGTGATCTGGCGGCGTTGAAGGTGCCCGGCGTGAAGCCGCGTGAGCTCAACGCACACAATCTGCAGCAGCCCCTGGACCAGCGCGACCCGGCAGAGGAAATGCTCCTGCTGGACGCTGACGCGAACGCCCAGGAGATTATCGACACCGCGGTGAGCGGTTTCTCCTTCACGATCACCGCGGCACCCGGCACCGAGCCGCTGCGCACCGCCGTGAACATTGCTTCCGCCCTGATGGGGCGCGGTAAGTCCGTGCTTGTCGTGGGCGAGAAGCGCTCCACCCTTGCCGAATTCTCTGCGCTACTCAAGCGCACCGGCATCGAGAGCCTGCGCTACGACCTGCTTGCCGAGCACGATTCTGAGGCTCAGCGCGCCGAATTCATTCGCGCGATTGTGCGCAACGAGAGCGCCGAAGAGCCGAACTCTGAGGACCTGAACGAAGAGCTCGTCGCGACTCGCGCCGCGCTGCTCGACCATACTCGTGCCCTGCTGAACAAGGACGCGAACTGGCAGATTTCCGTCTACTCGGCGCTACAGCGTCTGGCTGAGCTGACCGCCTCCGAGGACGGCCCGGCAACCCGCGTGCGTTTTGACCGCCCCATGCTCGACTCGCTCATGGAGCGTGAGCAGGTGCGTGCTGAGCTGGTGCGCCTGGGCGAGATTGACGGTTTTGCGTCGGCCTCGCGTACCTCCCCGTGGTACCGTGCCCGCCTGGTCAATGACGAGGAAGCCGCCGAGGCGTACGCCCTGGTCATTACCCTCAAGTCCTCCCTGCTGAACCTGCGTGAAGCGATGAACCAGACCAGCGCCATGCTGGGCCTGCGCCGCGGCCGCACCATCTCTGAGTGGGAGTCGCAGCTGGCGATTCTGATGCGCATCCGCGAGACGCTCAAGCGTTTCCGTGCGGACGTGTATGACCGCCCGGTGACCGACCTGATCGCTGCGACCGCTTCGGGCGCGTGGCGCCGTGAGAACGGCATCGAGATGAGCAGTATGCAGCGTTCCCGCCTGCGCCGCGCGGCTAAGGAGTACATCCTGCCCGGCGTGAATATCGGTGACCTGCACGAGCAGCTGAAGATTGTTCAGGCTGAGCGTGCCGAGTGGATTCGCCACATTGAGGCGCCCCGCACCCCGCAGATTCCGGAGAACCTGGATCAGCTGGCTGCCGCCCTGAACTCCCTGGTGTCTGAGCTGGCAGGTCTGGGCATTGTCCTGGCGGACACCATTGAGGGTACCGACTTTGTGCGCACCGACCTGGACGCACTGGACGCCCGCCTGGACGCCCTCATGGCGGACCGCGTGTTGCTCATGACCCTGCCGGAGCGTGACGCTCTGACCCAAAAGCTGCGTGAGCGCGGCCTGTCGGAGTTGCTTGATGACCTGTATGCGCGTCAGGTTCCGACCGAGGTTGTTTCCGCTGAGCTGGAGCTTGCCTGGTGGCAGTCTGCCCTGGAGTTCTTGCTGCAGCATCACGAGGGTAAGCTGCTGGACGGCGACCGTCTGCGCGATACGGAGTCCCGTTTCCGTCGCGCCGACTACGCCCACATGACCAGCGCCCCGGCGCGTCTGCTGGCGAAGGTCGCGCGCGTGTGGACCGAGCGTATTGAATCCGAGCACGACCAGGCGGCGTACCTGAAGAGCCAGCTGCGCGGCTACGAGTTCGTGCTCGAGGAGCTGCTGACTCACGCCCCGGTCATGGCGCGTACCCTGCTGCCGCTGTGGACCGCGAGCCCCTTCGCCCTGGCGCGTAAGGTTCCCGCATCTATGCGTTTTGACACGGTGCTGTTGCTGGATTCTGAGTCGACCCCGCTGGCGGCGAACCTGCCGGCGATTACTCGCGCCGACCAGGTGATTGCGCTGGGCGACCCGCATTCTGGTTACCCCTCGCCGTTCATCGTGTCTGCGCCGACTTTTGGTGCACCCGAGCCGACCGACGAGCAGCTGGACAGCACCTTCGACGTGCTCGCTACCGTACTGCCCAACCGCACCCTGGCGATGCTTCACCGCAGCATGGACCCGGTGATTCTGGACTACCTGAACCGTGAGTTCTACGGTTCGCAGCTGCATGCGGCTCCGGTGAGCCGCGCCTCCGCTCAGCCTGCCGGTTCTCTGACCGTTGAGTACATTGATACTCGCGGTAAGGTCAGCGATAACGCGAACCTGGATTCGCCCGGTGTTGAGGTGGAGCGCGTCACGAACCTGGTGCTCGAGCACGCGTACCGCACCCCGGACCGTTCGCTGGCGGTTGTGACGGCTAGCCCGAAGCACGCTCAGCGTGTGGCTGAGTCGGTGCGTCATGCCTTGAGCCTGTACCCGCAGCTGGCGCCGTTCTTTGCCGCCGGTGAGGAGTCGTTCCGTGTGGTCGACCTGACCCGCGCTGAGAGCCTTGAACGCGATACCGTGATTTTCTCTCTGGGTGTGGGCCGTGCCCGACTGGGTCAGGCGTCGTATGATTTGGGTCAGCTGTCTGCCGAGCACGGCCGTCAGGGCTTTGTGGTGGCGTTGACTCGTGCCCGCCGTGCCCTGCGCATCGTCTCGTGCATTGACCCGTCGGAGCTGGACCCGCAGAAGCTGCATCACGGCGCGGTGGACTTCTACCACCTGCTGCGTGAGCATGCGGAACGCCAGGCGCGCGAAGAGGCGGAGGCAAAGGCACAGCGCGTGCCGGAGACCCTGCCGCGTAACGCGTTCTTGGCTGCCGATGATGCGGACACCCCGGATCTGGGCGACTGGCTGCTGAACGATTTGGTGGTGCGCCTGCAGGCTCGCGGTGTGCGTGTGACCCGCGGTGAGGGCGATATCGCTCTGATTGCGCACGCCCCGGAGAAGCTGGCAGCTGAGCCGGTTCCCGCGCTGGGTGTGGCTCCCGTGGTCTCGTCGAACCCGAGCGTTCCGGCGGCTATGCCGCTGGTGGCGTGCTCCGATGGCGAGCCGAACTATGCGCGTGCTTCGGTGCGTGAGCGTACCCGCCTGGTGCCGGAGCGTTTGAGCCGCACGGGCTGGAACTACATCACCCTGGGCACCCTGGAGGTGTTCGCTGATCCGGATGCTGTGGTGGCGCGCGTGCTGCACTACCTGGACATGGATGAGGGCGCTGAGGTTCGTGGCTAGTTATTCGTCAACGCCGAAGCCTCGCCGTGGGCACCGCCGTGTGAGCGGCGGCGGCTCGGTGAGCGGGGCTGAACCTCTGCTGGTGGGTGTGACACCGCCGCCGGTTGTGGCTTCGGGTACCTCGTCTGCCGCGGGTGCTTCCGCGAAGAAAACCGGTGCTCAGCAACAGAACTCCCAGAAGGCTGGTACCAAGAAGGCGACGGCTTCTGCGCAGCCGCTAACCCCGGAGGAGCGTGAGCGTCTGGAATGGATGCGTCAGCAACGTCCTCCGCATTGGGGTAACAATATCGTGTAGCGTCTTCCCGAAGGGAGCGCTTCTTAAAACGCCGAGGGGCGGGGCAACCTGTGTTGCCCCGCCCCTCGTTTTGGCTGGTGTGGAACCCCGTTTAGGAGTTGCCCTTGTCGGTGCTGTAGAAGCCGGAACCCTTGAAGGTCACGCCGACGGTGTTGTAGCGCTTGCGCAGGGTTTCTTCGCCGCACTGCGGGCAGATGCGCAGTGCATCGTCGCTAAAGGACTGGCGCTGTTCAAAGACGTGGTTGCAATTCTTGCACTGGTAAACGTAGACCGGCATTTTGTCCTTCTGTATCCGTTTTCGCTGGGATGGTTTATTAACGTGGTTTGAGTGTACCGCTTTTGAAAGGTTGGGAGCTATTTGCGTTTTCTTCTCAAAAAGCTATTTTTGGTTTCTTTTTGCCTTTTTCCTGAGTGATTTTGTGGGTGTGTCCCGCGTATCTTTGTGCTTTTGCATAAAGATTCGGGGTGTCAATCAGGAGTGAAGCGGGCACGGGAGAATCGGGTACTTTTAGACCTGCTAACGGGTGCGGTAGATACCCTGCTCGGTGAGGAGTACCGGCAGAATAGCGTCCCACTGGTCGTAGGGGATTACTTCGTAAATTTCGTCGGCAAAGACCACGCCGATGCTCTGCTCCTCCAGCTGCTGGTCGCTGAGCAGGGGAATAATGCGGTCGTAGTAGCCGCCTCCCTGACCGAGGCGGTGCCCGCCGGCATCAAAGGCGAGTGCGGGGATGAGGCGCAGGTCGGCATCAACGAAGGCGCGTTCGTCCTGTTCTTCACCTTCGGGTTCGGGGATGCCCATGGGGCTGAGCGGATGCTCGACCGCGGGGTCCCAGTGCACCCAGGCGAGTTTGCGACCGGGGCGTACGACGGGCACGAGGATGCGGTGTCCGTCCTTGTGCAGGCGGGTTAGTGCTTCGATGATGGGCGGCTCGGACTTGGTGGGCAGGTACGCTGCGATGGTTCCGGGGGAGTGGACCCGCAGTGCGACCGCCTCGAGGATGTGGGTGGTGAAGAGTTCCTGCATGTGCTGCTGGCCGTGTTCGCCGCGGTGGCTGCGGGCGGTGAGGCGTCGCGGGCGAATTTGGGAGCGGAGAATGTCTTTATCCAGGGAGATGTCGTCTGCGCTGGCACCGGCATCGGAGTTGCTGGTGGCGGCTGCGGTATTGAGAGGCATGGTGTGTCCCATCGTCTTTGTGGGTGAGGTCTTATATGGGGGGTGGGGCAGAGTGGCTCTATGGGCTAGGTTGGTTGGTTTGAGTCGTGGTGCCTCTGTGTTGAGGGGTATTTGAGGTGGAGTGAAAACATCCTTGTGGGCGACAAAAAGCAACCTGCTCTGCCGAGCTGTAGATTCTACTTTTTAGTATAGGGATTGCAGAAAATAGCATTGGGTTCTGATGAACATATTTTCTCAACACCCCGAAGAATGTACCTTCACTGATATGTAGTTAGTCACGTTGAAGATTTTTTCATGTCATAGTCGCGATAAATCGCCTTAAGTACTTTACAACTTAGGGTATTCTTGTGCCATGGCTACTGAAATTAAGTCTGTTACTAAGGCAGTTATTCCTGCTGCTGGTCTGGGCACCCGATTCCTGCCCGCAACGAAGGCAACCCCCAAGGAAATGCTCCCCGTCGTTGATCGCCCCGCGATTCAGTACGTGGTGGAGGAAGCAATCCGTGCCGGTCTGAACGACGTTCTGATGATTACCGGCCGTAACAAGCGTGCTCTCGAGGATCACTTCGACCGCGTTCCCGTTCTGGAGCAGCAGCTCGCTGAGCAGGGTAAGGACGCCCTGCTAGCATCTGTTGTTGAGACCAATGAGCTCGGTGGCGACCTGCACTACGTGCGTCAGGGTGACCCCAAGGGCCTGGGGCACGCTGTTCTGCGCGCAAAGCGCCACGTTGGTGACGAGGCATTCGCTGTTCTGCTCGGCGATGACCTGATTGACGAGAAGGAAGACCTGCTCTCCCGCATGGTGGAGGTTCAGGAGCGCACCGGCGGCTCCGTCGTTGCCCTGATGGAGGTTCCTCGCGAGGCTATTTCCGCTTACGGCGCAGCTGCTATTGAGGCTGTTGAGGGCGAAGACGGTTTCGTGAAGATCACCGGCCTGGTTGAGAAGCCTGCTGCTGATGAGGCTCCCTCGAACTACGCTGTGATTGGCCGTTACGTTCTGAGCTCGAAGGTCTTCGAGGTTCTGGAGAACACCGCTCCGGGCCGCGGCGGCGAGATTCAGCTGACCGACGCTCTGCAGACCCTGGCTCAGGGCGAGGGTGAAGGCGAAGGCGTCTACGGTGTGGTCTTCTCCGGCCGCCGTTTCGACACCGGTGACAAGCTGTCTTACCTGAAGGCAAACGTTATTCTTGCTGCTGAGCGTCCCGAGTTCGGTGACGACCTGCGCGCATGGCTGAAGGACTTTGTTGCAGAGAACTGCTAATTACTCTGCATCCGCTCTCTGATGAGGGCAACCGATAAATACCAACCACGCTGAGGAAGGCGTTCTTTCCGGTGGGGCGTTTTAGCCCCCATGGGAGGGCGCCTTCCTTTGCGTCGTTCGTGTCCGTTATGCGTGTGGCGTGCTGCTGGGTGAGGGTCCAGAGTGTGTCTTGTGCAGGGACGCGACGACGTCGTAGTGCGCATATTCCTTCTGGGGTATATGCGCATATCCAGCCCGATTCTTGCCGCTTATGGAAAGCATCGGGAATATAAGGGTATGATTAAAGTCTAGGGATAAAGGGACGATAGAGGGCGACCTGATATGACGCTGTTGAACACCTCGGGTGTGTTGGTAATTCTGACCGTGATTTTGCTGCTGTGGTTTGTGCCCAGGAGCCTGCGTCGCGCGCCCGCTGGTCCTTCCGTGGAGCCCGAGCGTCCCTTGATTAGTGCCGAGCGTACTGCGGAGGATATTCTCGCCTCCGCTGGCGTGCTGTTGAATGAGTCGGAGGCGTACCAGTCTTCCGATCACGCGGTGGCGCCGGGTACTTCTCTGCCTTCTTCTGCTCTTCCGCAGGCTTCTTCCCGTTCCTCCCACGCTGTAGAGGATGCCGTTCAGCCTGCCCCGGATACGGCTTCTATTTCGCAGATTCGCGATTCTTCCCCGACTGCTCCCTACACCGATGAAATTCCGGTGGTGGAGGAGCCGAAGCCCTCGCCGCTGTCCTACTTTGATACCTCGAGCCCGAGCGGTATCGCCCTGCTGGTTGCAGCTGGTCTGGGCGTGCTTGCCCTGGTGACCGGTCTTCTGGCGCTCTTTGGCGTTCTGGCGTGGGGTTGGGCTGTTCTCTTCCTGATTCTTGCTGGCGGCGCATGGGCTGTGAGTCGTTTTGGTCTGCTGGAGTCTGTCTCTAACCAGGTCAAGGCGAGCCGCGATGAGCGCCGCGCCAAGGCAGAAGCAGAAGATGCCGAGGGTACTGACGCTGAGGCGTACGAAGAGTCCGACGGCGAAGAAGCTTACGATGACGCTTCCGAGTCGGTAGAGGACTCGGCTGCCGAGGGCTCAGATTCTGAAGCTACTGAAGAGCCTGAGGCTCGCCCCGCAACCCGTGAGGCAGCTGCCTGTAAGCCGGTGCGCGGTGTGAACCGCGAGGCGGCACGCCCGAGCCGCGCGCACATTGCGGTGGACTCCTCTGAAGAGGCACACCAGGCAGAAGCAGCTCAGGCAGAAGCGCCTGCAACATCTGAGTCTTCTCACGCTGCCCGTCCCGTACCTGCCCGTTCTGCCCGCGCGGCGGAGGCGCCCGTCGCACACCGTCAGGAGCGTCGCCAGCAGCGTCCGAGTCGATTCCAACCGATTCGCCGCGGTAGCGTGCTCTTTGATCAGGAGAGCGGTTCCGCTACTTCCTCCGGTGCACCGCGTACTGCGGCACAGCCTCAGCGGGTAGAGCAGGCTCCGGTTGATCCGAGCCAGCCTGTCCAGCCTCAGCCTGCACAGCCCGCTCAGGCACCCGTACAGGCTCCCGCCAAGCCGGTAGCAGCTCAGCCTGCACCAGCCACCCAGGCACCTGCACAGCCGGTAGCAGCTCCTGCTCAGCAGCCAGCTATTCAGTCGGATCAGCCGGTGGCTCGCCAGGCTCTGCGCGACGGCTCGCCCGTCCGTCAGGCACCTGCGGCACCTGCTACTCAGGCTCCCGCTCAGCCGATTCCCGAAGAGATTCCTCTGCCGGATGTCCTGGACGATTCCGAGTTCGATGCGCTGGATATCGCCTCGCTGAACGATTCGGTTCTTTCGACCGGTGCTACTGCGACCGGCGGTGTTCGTTCGACGAACCGTCACCCCGGTGCCGGCTCCTCCTTTGAGGCGGTTAGCAACACCTGGAACCCGGTTCAGCTGCCTAAGCCGCTGAGTGCACTGCACCGCCAGGACAAGAACCAGGGTAAGAAGTAGACTTTGCTCCAGACACGCATAAAACCCCGACAGTTCACACTGTCGGGGTTTTTGTATGCCTGGGGATGATTGGGAAGAAGTTAAAAAGAAAAGGAACCCCGTCCATGGGGTTCCTTTTCTAGCATCACACACAGGAAGAAAGTCTTCTAGACCGATTAGGAAGGCCTTCCCACAAGGCCTGCCCTATTCGGTAATAAAAATATATCCTAATTCCCGTGCGGGTGACAAGCTGAAAATAGCGACACCCTGTCAATAAACTAAGGTTGCCCTAAGTAAAATCCGCGCCATTGCAGGCGACAAGGGGCAATAACCCCCGGCTGAAAAAATTTAAAAAAATTTTCTGACCCCTCCAAAAGTCGAATAAGAAGCCTCAAAGAACCTTCAATCAGGTTAATATCGCCCACTCATGAGAGAATAGCCGGGTGAAAGATTGGTTTGACGCACTCCCGATTGAGGTTGCCCTAGCTTTCATGTGGGTGGTCGGAATCGTCCGCACCAGCATCGTGTACGCTCTTGGCGCGCTTGCTGCTGAAGGCGGTGCCCGCCTCGACCGCATCCGCAAAGCCATGGACAGCCCGCTCTACCGTAAAGCGCGCCGCTTGATTAATCGGTGGGGCGTTATTGCTGTGCCCCTCTGCTTTCTCACCGTGGGTCTGCAAACCGCGGTCATCATCACGACCGGCTTCACGAAAATGCCTCTGCGTCGCTGGGTTCCCGCGATGCTGGTTGGAACCTTCATGTGGGCGTGTATTTACACCACCATCGGCTTCGCAATTCTTGCGGCCCTCGGCCTGGAGCCGTGGATGTTCCCGCTCGCCCTTGCCATTGTTATCACGGTGCTGGTCATTGTGACTCAGCTGCGCGAACGCCGCATTAACCGCGAAACCGTTGAGAACACTGCGGATAACATCGCCGAGAACTAGTCCTACCTTCAGCGGGGGATAGGTGCACTATCTCGCCGGGTTGAGGCCACTCACCTGACCTCAATGCCCCCGCCCAAGATGTGCTAGCGTGGAGGGATGAGTTCATCCGCATCCTCCACCGCAGGCACCCCCGAAGAGCAGCCCGTCAACGACTCTGCCCTCACCGCAATCGACCCCGAGCAGAGTGCGCCTGAAAACGCTACCGACCAGGTAGAAAGCGAAGCTCCCACCCGCGTGTACCTGCATCCCGAGCAGCTGGCGATGATCCAGACCCCGGATGCTCTGCCCATCCCCGTGCTGCAGCGCTCTGTGCTGCGCATTAGCTACGTGCCCGCGATTATGCCCGGCAAGTGGTTCAACCGCTGGCACGAGCGTTTCGGCGACCGTGTGCAGCTGGCGGAGGTACCCGTGCGTGAGGCGCGCGGCCTGGACTCCCTGCATCAGGACCTGTGCCTGATTGACCCTGCCCTCAACTCTGCGGAAGAAACTGCCTCCGAGGCGCCCGTCGAGGTTAGCGCTGAGGCTACCGAGCACGCCCCCATTGAGCGTAAGGACGTACCCGAGAACCCCTTCGCACACATGAGCATTGTGCGCCCCGACCGCGAACCGGCAAGCGCCGACGGCGAAAAGTACCACAGCATCCGCCTTTACGAGGAGCTGCCCGTGGTCATTCTGCCGGTGGACCATGTGCTCACCGTGCTTGATGAGGTGCCCGTGGAGGAGCTTGCCGAAGAGTTCCTGCTGCAGCCCGCCTCCGATATTCCCGCCTATGAGGAAGTCTCCCGCGCATGGCGTGAGAGTGCCGGTCGCATCGTGCCCGAGGGCCTGACCGATAAGGAAACCATCGAGCTGGTTGCCGCCGGTGTGGGCCTGTACATTGTGCCCATGTCCATTGCGCGTTTCTACCACCGCAAGGACCTTACCTACCGCCCCGTTGCGGGTATGGACACCTACCCGGTGCACCTGGTCTGGCCGCGTGCCCCCAAGGGCGAGCCGCGCAGCGAAGAGCTCGAGGCGCTCCTGCAGGACTTCATCGGTATTGTGCGTGGCCGCACCGCAACCAGTGAGCGTGGTAGCGAAACCCGGCAGGCACGCGCCGAACGCATCGCCGCTGAAAAGGCAAAGGAAAAAGCGAAGGCACGAGCCGCCAACGCCCGCCGCGAAGCACGCGATAAAAAGCGCGCCAACGCCAAGAAAAACGGTAACGCACGCCAGCACGCTCGACAGTCCGCCAAAGCCGCCAGCGCACGCCGCGGCAAGAAACGCTAACGAACGATAGACGGTAAAATCAAACCATGGCATTAGCAATGGAAACCCGACCCGCAGCCTACGCAGTGATCATTGAGCAGGGCAAGCTGCTCATGACCCGCTGGGTGCCCGAAGACCGCGCGCTCAGCCCCCTCTGGTCCCTGCCTGGCGGCGGCATGGAACCCGGCGAACAGGCCGACGAAACCGCGCTACGAGAGACCCTCGAAGAGACCGGTTACAGCGTCGCCATTGAAGACATTCTGGGCGTGCACGCCGGACACTTCCCCGTGCGCTCCACCCAGAAAGACCCGCAAGCACTACCCTTCTGCGCCCTGCGGGTGGTTTTCCGTGCCCACATTGTCACCGGCGAACTGCGCCACGAAATCAACGGATCCTCCGACACGGCACGCTGGGTACCCATCGCTGAGCTAGACACCATCCGCTACGGCACCCTCATCGACGAGGTAGCCTCCATGATGGGCTACTCCAACGCCGCTAGCTGGGCACGCGAATACCGCGAATTTCTTGCCGATGAAAACGCACGGAAGCTCTCCTAATGAACCGACTGACCATCACCCGTCGTGCGGCGCTCACCTCCCTGGCGCTCATGCCGATTCTTGCCGCCTGCGGTAGCAACGACACGACCCCGCACGTGGACCCCTCGGCGTCCAGCTACGGCACCCTGCGTATCGGTTACGGTGCCCTGCGTGAGATGCGCGCCGTAGCGCACGTGTACGCGCGCGCCCTGCGCCAGGTCGGCTACACCGTTGAACTGGTTGACACCGACAACAGCCGTGCGACCGCCCTGCGCGGGCTCATGGTGCCTTCGGCTAACTCAGCCACCCCCACCGCAACCCTGCCCGACGACGAGGAAACCGGCAGCACCACTGCCGCCGCCCTTGAATCGTTGGACCTGGTCATCGACTACAGTGGCGACCTGCTGCTCTACCTGACCGACGACGGTAAAATCAGCCCCGCCGCCGCGCAGAACGAGCGTATCGCCGCCTCCGTGAGTGCCTCCGCGGCAGCCGCCGGCGTGACCCTGCCGCCCGCGCCCACCGTCACCCCCACCGCCTCGGAGAGCGCCGCCTCCGCACAGGCAGAAGACGGCACCGCAAGCCCCTCGGCAAGCTCCACCCGCTCCGCAGACCCCATCAACCTGCGCGCCATGAGCACCACCGACATGACCAATGCCATCTCGCGCATCCTGCCCGAAGAGCTCATGCTCCTCAACGGCGCTAACGCCACCAACAAGGATGTACTGGTCACCACCCGCGCCGTGAGCGCCCGCCACAAGCTCAACTCCCTCGCAAACCTGCGCGATGTGCAGTCTTCTTTGGCGTTCTCCATTCCGACCGGGTACTCCAGCGGCACCTACGGCGTGGATTCCCTGCGTAGCCTCTACCACTACCGCGTGCACGACCCGAAGATTCAGGACGACCCCGCCGAGCGCGTCAACGCCCTCACCGCAGACACCGTGCAGGTGACCCTGCTGCACAGCTGCGACTCGGCAATTGACGATAACCGCCTGGTCACCCTGGAAGACCCCTCGACGGCACTTTTGCAGCAGCAGCTGGTGCCCATTATCCGTCGTACCCTGCCAGATAGCGCCCGTACGGCGATTAACCGCGTATCATCTACATTAGACACGGGTAACCTCTCGTTCCTGTTGCGTCTGACTAGCGGTTCCAACCCCATCGCAGATGATGACGCAGCACAATTCATTTTGGATCACCCTAGAAAGTAAATCATCATGACGAAGTACCGTCAGTCCTCAAAGTTGAGCAACGTCCTGTACGACATCCGCGGCCCCATTCTGGACGAGGCCAATCGCATGGAGGCGATGGGTCACCGCATCCTCAAACTGAACATTGGTAACCCCGCACCCTTCGGCTTTGAGGCGCCGGATGCCATCATGATGGATATCATTCGTCACCTGCCTGAAACCCAGGGCTACTCTGACTCCCGCGGCCTCTACTCGGCACGTACCGCCATTGTGCAGCACTACCAGAACCGCGGCATCATGAACCTCGACACCGACTCCATCTACCTGGGTAACGGTGTGTCTGAGCTGATCCCGATGACCCTGCAGGCACTCTGCGAGACCGGCGACGAAATCCTGGTCCCCATGCCCGACTACCCGCTGTGGACCGCATCCACCGCGCTGGTGGGCGGCAAGCCCGTGCACTACCTCTGCGACGAGGAAAACAACTGGTACCCGGACATCGAAGACATCAAGTCGAAGATTACCGAGCGCACCAAGGGCATCGTGGTTATTAACCCGAACAACCCCACCGGTGCCGTCTACCCGCGTTCCGTGCTTAAGCAGATTGTGGATGTGGCACGCGAACACGGTCTGGTCGTGTTCTCTGATGAGATTTACGAAAAGATTACCTACGATGGCGCAGAGGCCATCAACATGGCAACCCTCACCGGCGACGACGTGCTCTGCCTGACCTTCTCCGGCCTGTCCAAGGCGTACCGCGTCTGTGGTTACCGTGCAGGCTGGGTCGCAATCACCGGCCCGAAGAAGGACGCCGCAAGCTACCTTGAGGGTATTCACCTGCTCGCCTCCATGCGCCTGTGCTCCAACGTCCCGGCACAGCACGCAATCCAGACCGCGCTCGGCGGCTACCAGTCCATTAATGAGCTAATCGTTCCCGGCGGCCGCCTGTACGAGCAGCGCACCCTGGCGCACAAGATGCTCAACGAGATTGACGGCATCAGCTGCACCAGCGCGGACGGCGCGCTCTACCTGTTCCCGAAGATTGATATTGAGCGCTTCGACATCACCGATGACGAGCAGTTCGCCCTGGATCTGCTCAAGAGCCAGAAGATTCTCTTCAGCCACGGCCGCGCGTTCAACTGGAAGGACCCGGACCACTTCCGTCTGGTGTTCCTGCCCGATACGCAGACCCTCACCAGTGCCCTGGAGCGCCTGGGTAACTTCATGGCTGACTACAAGCAGAAGCACTAGCCCTGCTGTCTCTGCCTTGTGACAGATAGAAATAGCCTGCCCCGCAGTTCTGATGAGTTGCGGGGCAGGCTATTTTTAGCGGCTTCGCGGATGCGCCAGAGCGGGTGCTGGAAACGGCTTTAGTTCGCCGCAGGCTCCTGACCGCTCTGTGCACCTGCCTGTGCGCCGCGTGCCGCGTTCAGGCGCTCCTGCGCGCCCTGCAGCCACGCCTCGCAGCGGGCGGCAAGCGCCTCGCCACGCTCCCACAGGGCGATAGAGGTCTCCAGGTCACTGGCGCCGGACTCCAGCTGGCGCACGACCTGCTCCAGCTCGGCGCGCGCCTGCTCGTAGCCGAGGGTTTCGACGGGGGCGCCCAGCTCGGCGCTGTTGAAGCTAATGTTCTCGCTCATTGAGGAACCTTTCAGAGGTAAAAACTTGGGGTAAAACTTTAGGGGTATTGAGGTTTAGGAGATGTTCGAGGGATCCGTGGAGGTCACGGTCGCCTGCGCCGAACCGGTCGCCGCGCGCACCGTAATCTGCTCGCTCTCGCTCAGCGCCGAAGCGTCACGCACAATAGCGCCCGCGGCATCCTGAACGATGGAGTAGCCGCGGTTCAGCGTCTGCGCAGGAGAGAGCGAACGCACCCGCGCCAACGTGTGCGACAGGGTCGCCGACTCACGCTCCAGGCGGTGCTGCACCGAACGGTGGGCGCGCTCGCGCAGCTGGCTCAGCTCCTCCACACGCATGAGCAGGGAGGACTCCGGGTGGGTGAGCACCGGGCGGCTGCGTAGCTGGGCAATGTAGTTCATCTGCATGCCCACGTAGCCGAGCACCGCACGGTCCAGGCGGGCGCGCGCCTCGGTGATGCGGGCAGTCTCCTCCGAAATATCGGGCACAATGCGCTTACCCGCATCGGTTGGGGTGGAGGCGCGCAGGTCAGCGACCGCGTCGAGGATGGGGGAGTCCGCCTCGTGGCCAATTGCCGAGACCACCGGGGTGGTGGCTGCCGCGACGGCGCGGATGAGCGACTCCTCGGAGAAGGGGAGCAGATCCTCGAAGGAGCCGCCGCCTCGGGCGATGACGATGACGTCCACCTCCGGGTGGGCATCCAGCTCAGCGAGGGCGGCGATGACCTCCTGAGCCGCGCCCTCACCCTGCACGCGGGTGTTGCGCACCTCGAAGGTCACGCCGGGCCAGCGCAGGGAGGCGTTACGGATAACGTCCTTCTCCGCGTCAGAATCGCGACCGGTAATCAGACCCACACGGTTGGGCAGCATGGGTAGCGGCTTCTTCCGCGCGTCAGAGAACAGCCCCTCGGCGGCGAGAGCCTCACGCAGACGCTGCAGCTGCTCGTGCAGGTTACCGGTACCGACCGCATACACTTCCTTGCCGATGAGGGAGAGCTTGCCGTTCTTCCACAGGCTCGGCTTGGCGCGGGTGACGATGCGAGCGCCTACGGTCACATCAGCCGCCAGGCCGCTACCGGCACGCCCAAAGAGCGCGAGAGTGAAGGAGAAATCTTCATTGAGGTCCTTGAGCTCCATGAAGACGTTGCCGCCGCGGCCGTTGAGGGAGGCGACCTGCGCCTCCACCCACAGCTCGGGAACCTTGTCTACGTAGTTTTTGAGGTTCTGCGCGAGCAGGGCGAGGGGCCAGGGGTTGGTGGCGGTGGTCTCCTGCGACTTTGCGGGGAGTTGCCGCTCGTGCACGGGCGGCACCACCAGTGCGGGTGTCGGCTGCGCTGCGGAGGGGTTGTAGAAGTTCATACCCTCTATTGTCCCTGATTGGGTGGTTATACGCCCGCTCACAGGTCAGCCGGGCGAATCGGTGAGCTTGCACGGAGTGCAGACGGAACTTAGCTACTGGCGCATTCGGCGGGTCTGAATCGGCTTTGAACAGTGTGAGCGGGTACCCTAGGCTCATGCGCTCACCCGATCAGTCAGCACATCAGAACAATGCCCCCAATACCGCCGCGGCTTCGTCTGCGGCGGGTATTGGCGCTCAGAACTACCCGGCGGATGCGACCCGCGTGATGAACACCCGGATCACCCGCACGGACGGCTACCACAAGGGTAGTTACTACACAGCGGATGAAGACACCACCCTGCTACAGCCCACGCGCACGCTCGGCCACGGGACAGCTCCCACTAAAGCCGAATTGCAAGCTGCCCCGGAGCCTCCCTTCGCGGCAGGTTTGCGCAGGTTCCTGACCGTTGTGCTGTGCGCCCTGGCCCTGGTGACCGGCCTGGGCGCAACCACGGGTGCCTGGGTGAACTCAAAGCTCATGTCAGAGCGTGGTTTCTCGCAGATTTCCTCCAACCTGGCGGAGGACTCGCAGCTCGCCTCGCGCATCGCGGACGGCGCAGTCGAAGACCTCATGAACTCCGAAGCTATGACAACCTTCCTCGACGGCACCAAACAAAGCGGCTTATACTCCATTCTTGTAAAGCCGACACAAGACGGCATACGTTCCCTGCTCAACCGTTCCGCGGCTGAGCTGTCAAAAACTGAAGAATATCGAAGCCTCTGGAAGGAAATAGCCGAGGAAACTCGCCGCTACAACCTCGAACACCAGGACGGTCCCGCCGTCATTGTGCTCACCCCCTTCTACCGTGCGCTGGATGCGAAGGTCGGCTCTATCGGCTCCTTCGACCCGGACCTGACGAAGCTCGGCCCTGAAACCCTCAACATTGACCGGTTGAAGGACGGCAACAACCAGCAGGAGCAACAGGAATGGTACCTGCACGCCGGCATTAACCGTGCCGCCGCGCTGGGCAAATCCACCGTGCCGCTGACCATCATCTCGGTGCTGAGCCTGCTGCTGGCTACGTTGCTGGCACCCAGGCACCGCATCCTGGTACCGGTGGTCACGGCTCTGCTCTACGCCCTGCTGGGCTGGGGCGCCGCAGCCTGGTTTGGCGGCCAGAGCCCTGAATCCCTGGGAATTACCAGCCACAGCACCGCCGGAACGGCGCTGATTACCGGGGCATGGAACCAGCTTGCACCGTCACTGACCGGGCACTTGCAGGCGGCGGCAAGCTACGGGCTGGTCATGGCAATCCTCGCCCTACTGCTCGGTATTCTGATTCGCCTCATCGCCCTGGGACGTAGCCCTGCGAGCGGTGCCACAGTCATCACACACTAAAAGTCCGAACAACGTAGGATAGTAACCATGTCCACTGAAACTATTGCCCTGGGCCTGCCGCCCGTACCCCGCGAGCGCCGCAGCCGCGCCGACGTTGAAGCCGCCGCACCCGTCACCGGTGAGAAGAAAGTCCTGCTCGCCACCCCGCGCGGTTACTGCGCAGGCGTTGACCGTGCCGTGATTGCTGTTGAGAAGGCGCTGGAGCACTACGGCGCGCCCGTCTACGTGCGCAAGCAGATTGTTCACAACCGCCACGTGGTGGAGACCCTGGAGAAGCAGGGCGCTATCTTCGTTGATGAAGTGGACGAAGTCCCCGAAGGTTCCGTGACCGTGTTCTCGGCGCACGGCGTGTCCCCGGCGGTGGTTTCCGCAGCTGGCGACCGCTCCCTGAACACCATTGACGCGACCTGCCCGCTGGTGAACAAGGTGCACCGCGAGGCTGTGCGCTTCGCCAAGCAGGACTACGACATCCTGCTCATCGGCCACACCGGCCACGAAGAGGTCGAGGGTACCGCCGGTGAGGCGCCCGAGCACATCCAGATCGTGAACTCGCCCGAGGAAGTGGATCAGGTAACGGTCCGCGACCCCGAGAAGGTTGTGTGGATTTCTCAGACCACCCTGTCCGTGGATGAGACCCTGGAAACCGTGGCGCGTCTGCGTGAGCGTTTCCCGTCCCTGCAGGATCCGCCCTCGGACGACATCTGCTACGCAACCTCCAACCGCCAGGGCGCTATCAAGGAGATCGCTCCGCGTGCAGACCTGGTGATTGTGGTGGGTTCGGCGAACTCCTCGAACTCCGTGCGCCTGAAGGAAGTAGCACTCGAATACGGCGCTAAGCGTGCCGAGCGCGTGGACTTCGCACACCAGGTGGACGAGTCCTGGTTCGAGGGTGTGGCAACCGTGGGCCTGACCTCCGGCGCGTCTGTGCCCGAGGTTCTGGTTCAGGAGGTGCTGGCTCTGCTCGCCGAGTACGGCTACAGCACCATCGAAGAGGTCGAGACCGCGAAGGAAGATATTCTCTTCTCCCTGCCGAAGGAACTGCGTTCCGCCCTGAAGAATGACGAGAACGTGGGCCGCCAGCTCGGTGGCCGCGGCGCTAAGCCCACTCGTTAAAGGCTTGCTCAAGAGCTTATAGATCCCCGTATCTTCTCCCGTTTGGGATTGGATACGGGGATTTTTGTATCTGATGCGCGGGTAGGGGTGCTTGCGCAGCTTCGCGTAACCGGTTGCCTCCGCAGCTTCGCGGTCTCGCTACGCGGGGGAGTGCCCCCTCTGCGGCGCTGGGGCGCCTTGAGGACGGAGCCCCCGCTTCGCGTGACCGCCTCCGCCGCTACGTGGTCTCGCTACGCGGGGTTTTTCGTGCATGAGGATGCATGAATAGAGACGCTTGCGCAGCTTCGCGTTCACGCTACGCGGGGGAGTGCCCCCTCTGCGGCGCTGGGGCGCCTTGAGGACGGAGCCCCCGCTTCACGCGACCGCCTCCGCTGCTGGGGGTGTGCCCTCTCTGCGGCGCCCCAACAACGATTGATACAGGCGCCTTGAGGACGGAGCCCCCGCTTCGCGTAACCGGCCGCGACGCTCGCATATCCTCACTCATGACATTTGTCATGTGCAGGTCATGACACTCTGTACCGCACCGGCGCGAAAACCGGCGGTGTAATAGAAACATGAACACCGCAGCACTTCAGAACAGCAAGAACAACACCGCAGAAACCGTTATTTCTGCCCGCTCCCTCCGCCAGGTTTTCTCCACCCGCGCGGCAGGCACCGTGGTCGCCGTCGACTCGATTGACCTGACCGTCAAGCGCGGCGAAATCATCGCCCTGCTCGGCCCCAACGGCGCAGGTAAGACCACCCTCATCGACATGATTCTTGGCCTGACCCAGCCCAGCGGCGGCGAGTTGAGCGTCTTCGGTCACAACGCCTCCGAGGCGGCACGCGCCGGTCTGCTCGGTGCGGTTCAGCAGACCGGTGGCCTGCTCAAGGATCTGACGATCCGCGCCACGGTCGAGATGATTGCGGCGCTGTACCCCAAGCCCATTGACGTGGATGAGGTACTCGCCGGTGCCGACCTGACCGATATTGCTAAGCGTAAGGTCGGCAAGTGCTCGGGCGGTCAGCAGCAGCGTCTGCGTTACGCCCTGGCGACCATGCACTCGCCGGAACTGCTGATTCTGGACGAGCCGACCGCCGGCATGGACGTGAATGCGCGCCGCACCTTCTGGGAGCGTATGGAAGCCATCGCAGAACGTGGAACGACCATTCTTTTTGCGACGCACTACCTGGAAGAAGCACAGAACTTCGCACAGCGCATCGTGCTCATGGAATCCGGCTCCATCATCGCTGACGGCTCCTCCGACGAGATTCGCGCCCTGACCGGCCACCGCCACCTCAGCTTCCTCGCACCCGCACCCATCACCGACCTGGATGTGCCGGTTGAGGTCACCGAAGAGTCCGGCGGGTACCGCCACCGCATCTCCGTGCTGGAGATTGAGCAGGTACTGCGCACTCTGCTGAACAATTACAGCATCACCGACCTGGAGGTCACCAAGCCCTCCCTGGACGAGTCCTTCACCCTGCTGACTGAGCAGGCCGCCGCCTCCAAGGCATCCGACGCCTAAACATCAGACCATCTAAACGCTACGCCGCCGCTACACACCTCAAGGAAAACATCATGCTCCGCTACGCACTCTACGACATCCGCGCTTCTATCCTCTCGACCGACCGTTTCTTCTTCGGCGTGGCACTGCCCATCGTCTTCTTCCTGCTCTTTGGCGCGATGCAGGACTACTCCTCCCAGCAGATGGGCGACGGCAACGTAGCAGCGTACGTCATGATTGGCATGGCGCTGTACGGTGCCGTGCAGAACACCGTGGCGATTAGCGGCAGCACCGTCACCGAGCTCTCCAGCGGCTGGAACCGCCAGCTGGCGCTGACCCCGCTGACCACCGGCAAGTACCTGGGTGCGAAGGCTCTGACCGCCCTGGTGATTTCTGCGCTGCCGGTGATTGCGGTGAACATTGTGGGCATGTTTACCGGTGTTGAGATTCCTGTGAACCAGCAGCTTGCCGCCGGCGCGCTGACGGTGCTGTGCGGTCTGGTGTTCGCCTTCTACGGCATCATGATGGGCCTGCTGATTCGTAACGAGAACGCCGTGTCCATTGCGAACGGTCTGCTGGTGATTATGAGCTTCTTCGGTACCGTGTTCTCCCCGCTGAGCACCGACCTGCTGAAGTACGCCCGCTTCACCCCGCTGTACGGTGCCGCCGAGATTGCCCGCTACCCCTTCAGTGCAGGTCAGACCATTATTCTGGGTGGTGAGGACTGGTTCGTGACCGAGCCGCTCTGGTACGCAGTGGTGAGCCTGGTTGTGTGGGCGGCTATCTTCCTGGGTGTTTCTGCCCTGCTGATGCGCCGCGCAACCCGCCGCTAAATGCTTCTTCCCGCCGCAGTCTTAAGGGTTCCGTAGTATCAGGGGCTTCCGAGGCTGCGGCGGAAGCCGTACCCGCTCACACTGCATCTACTAACACAGCCCCTACTGACACCGCCGCGCCGGTGGTATCTGCACCCGCGGCACCCGCACGTTAGGCTAGAACCATGACCGAAACCCACACCCACACCCCTTCCTACGAGAACGAACACCCCCACGCAGAGAACGAGGCGGCACCCTCCGCCGCGAAGCGCACCCTGGGCAAGCACCGCTTCCGCTTCCTCCACCGCGAACGCAGCGGCAACGTGAACTGGCTGGCACTGGGCTTTAGCGCCCCGTGGCTGGTGTTTCTGCTCATGCCGCTGGACAGCTTCCTCACCACCCCGGAGCTGGGGCCGGTGCGCTGGGCCGGTGTGGCGCTGGTGGCGCTGTTTGCGGTGGTGAACTGCTCGGCGTACGCGGTGCCGTGGCTGGTGCCGGTCGCCTCCACGGTGCGTCGAAGCGTCATCTGGACGATACTGATGGCTCTGCCTGTGGCTGGCCTGACGGCGCTGCGGCTGGAATCGGCGTATACGGTGTTCTTGTCGTTCAGCATGTACTTTGTGGCGTTCTGGATTTTTGGCACAATCGCCCCGTACCGCCTGCGCTTCGGTGTGGCAGCGACGATTGCCCTGGTCTGCTGGCTAATCTTTATGGCGGGCAGCGGTTTTGACGTCACCGCGCGCGGCGGTATCGCCCTCTTTATCGGTGCGCCGATGGTGGGCATGCTGGGCTTCTCCTACCTGATTGAGCTCGGCGAACGTGCGGACGTAGCGCGTGCATCCCTGGCGCTCTCCGAGGAACGTGAAGAGATCGCCCGCGACGTGCACGACGTGCTGGGTCACTCCCTGACCGTCATCACCCTCAAAGCGGAGCTGGCGCAGCGCCTGCTGGAGATTGACCCCGCCCGCGCCGGCGCGGAAATGGAGGCAATCGCGCAGCTGTCCCGCGCATCCCTGGCGGAGGTCCGCTCAACCGTGACGCGCCTGCGTGTGCCCGACTTCTCGGGTGAGATTGAGGGTGCGGGCCGTGCCCTGCAGACCGCCGGTATTCGCGCCGAACTGCCGGAGGCTCAGAACGCGCTCGCAGTGGCTGGCGTGAACGCGAAGCTGTTCTCCTGGGTTCTGCGTGAGGCGGTCACGAACATGGTGCGCCACTCGGGTGCGAACGCGGCGCGGGTGCGTCTGAGCGCAACCGGTCTGGACATCCTCGATAACGGCGTGGGCGTGGGCGATGCCCGCGGTAACGGCCTGACAGGTATGGCTCAGCGTGTGGCGGCGTCCGGCGGTAGCGTGGTGATTGAGGCGGCGCCCGCGCAGTGGCTGGCGGAGAACCCTGGCGGTGGGGTGGGTACGCGCATCCGTGTGAGCATGGACGGCGACACCTCACTGCTGTAAATAGGTTCTGCAGATTGTGGAACTTGTCGCCGCGCTCTGGACGGGGGAGCTACCCGCCCCTGTATGGTGGTGGTAGACAACCTCACGCGGTTGTTCCGCCCGCCGTTATCACCCCGTCTTCGCCCCTTGGGAGGCTCCTATGATTCGTGTTCTGCTCGCTGACGATCAGCAGCTCATCCGTGAGGCTCTTGCCGCTCTGCTGGGTTTGGAGGTTGACCTGCAGATTGTGGGCCAGGTCGGTAGTGGTGATGAGGTGTTGGGCGCTGTTGCCCTGTTGAAGCCGGACGTGGTGCTGTTGGATGTGCAGATGCCCGGTACTTTGCTGGCTGATGGTATTGAGGCGGCTGCGGCGCTGCGTGATGCGGGTGCGGTGAGTGAGTCGGGTGAGCCGGTGCGTACGCTGATTGTGACGACGTTTGGCCGCCCCGGCTATGTGCGCCGCGCCCTGGAGGCTGGTGCGAGCGGTTTCGTGGTGAAGGATACGGGTGCTCGCCAGTTGGCGGAGGCGATTCGTCGTGTGCATGCGGGGTTGCGTGTGGTGGATCCGTCGTTGGCGGCGGATTCTTTGGTGACGGGTGCTTCTCCGTTGACGGAGCGTGAGGCGCAGGTGCTGCGTGAGGCGGCGTCGGGTGGTACGGCTCAGCAGATTGCGTCGGCGTTGTTTTTGTCGGCGGGTACGGTGCGTAATTATTTGTCGGCGGCGATGGCGAAGACGGGTGCGTCGACTCGTCAGGATGCGGTGCGTATCGCCACGGAGAACGGCTGGCTCTAACCCGATTTTCTGGTCTGTTCCAAGATTTTCAGAGAAGCTTTGAAATAAACAAATACTCGTGCACTGCGTAGAGCGCACGAGTATTTTTTGTTTAAATGACCCTCAAAACTGGGGCTTCTAGATACCGTTTTTAGATATTGGCGGTGTTCTGAATCCAAGCCGCTTCTTCGGCGTCAAGGGAAGCGAAATTGAGCTGACCGCTCGCGTTATCGATGGACGAAATAACCCCGGAAAGAACACCGTCGCATACGACTGGTCCGCCAGAATCACCGGAAGACAGAGAACCGTTGAGGCCGCGACCGTGCAGGTTACCCAGAGCGGTGCTGTCAATCGTAGCGCCGTCGGTCTCAGCAGAGGTCATGCGCACCGAGACGGACTTGAGGCGCTCGCCAACCTTGCGGGGCTTCTGGCGTACGGGGGTCTGGTCGCCGTAACCGTAGGCGGTGCAGGTCTTGGTGACGAGCTGCTGGGCGGTGCCCTCGGTACGGATAGGCATTGCGGGAACCTGAGCGGTTTCGAGCTCGGGGGAGTGGATAAGCATCATGTCTACGCGGTAGTCGTCCGGGTATTCTGCGCGGTCGGCGGTGCCTTCTACGCCGTAGGTTCGTGCATCGGCACTGGTCTGTCCGCGTTCGGGGTTGTATGCACCGGTTCGGGGGTCGCCCCAGCCGACGCGGAGGGTTTTGTGGTGCATGTGCAGGCCACAGTGTGCGGCGGTGAGTACCCAACCGTTACCGATGTGGGTACCGGTGCAGATCTTGGTGCCGTCGTGCTCACCCTGGAGCCAGATCTTTACGGTGGCGGGGTTGTCGGCGTTCTTGCCGCGTATGACAGCCTGGGATGCGGGTGCGTTCAGCCCAACGGCTGCGATAGCGAGCGCGCTGGAGGCGGTGAGGAGCTTCTTGAAACTAGTCATTGTTTCTCCATGATGCAAATATCGTGTGATTGATGCCTACTGTTTTCAGTAGGTGTTAAACACTCTACATTGACCTTGAAGTTTTAAGTGAAACTTGAAGGAGTTTCGGGAATCTAATTTTTTAGCGCCCCGTATTTCATGTGGTTCTCCCCAGCTCAATAGCCCATTTCTTGCACCCGGGGCGCCTCCTGCGCGAACACGGTAGAATGGTAGTGTCTATGCCCGCAGGCGCCCCGCACCCGTTTCTTCCCGAGACCGGCGGTGCCGCGCTTGGAAGCGGGCACCATTTTCGCCCTGTGCCCGCCCGCACCCGCCGCATCACGTACGCGGCGCATCCTGAGTGTTCGGCGGGGTACATGATTCGAAGGAAAACTTGTGGCTCTAACTATCGGCATTGTTGGCCTGCCTAACGTGGGCAAGTCCACCCTGTTCAACGCTCTGACCGGCAACACTGTGCTGGCGGCTAACTACCCGTTCGCGACCATTGACCCGAACGTGGGTGTGGTGAACCTGCCGGATGCGCGTCTGAACCGTCTGGCTGAGATTTTTGGTTCGGAGCGTATTCTGCCTGCGACTGTTTCGTTTGTTGATATTGCGGGTATTGTGAAGGGCGCTTCTGAGGGTGAGGGCCTGGGTAACAAGT
>NZ_JABZXW010000033.1 GCF_015265375.1 Rothia sp. (in: high G+C Gram-positive bacteria) | reverse complement strand
CTGCTGCTGTCTTCGCGTTCGCCGGGCATGGCGATCGTGGTGTTGCTGGCGTTTATGGTGGTGGCGGTGATTGTGGCGTTGATTCCGCATCGTCTGTTTGCGCATGTGCCGGGTCTGCGTCAGATTATGGCTGCGGAGGCGAATACGACCGGTCAGACGGTTCTGCGTCTTGCGATGTTCCTGCTGGCGACCTTGATCATGTGCACTGCCCTCTTTGATTTGGATGCGGTGCTCGGTGCCTTTGCGGCGGGCCTGATTTTGCGTACCCTGACCCCTCCAGCGGCTTTGCATATGATGACTCGCCGCCTTGAGGTGGTTGGTTTTACGTTCATGATTCCGCTGTTCTTCGTGGTCAGCGGTATGGGCATTGATGTCTCTGCTGTGGTGGCTAAGCCTTTGGGTCTGCTTGCCGTGGTGGTGGGTATTCTGCTGTGCCGCGGCGTTCCGGTTCTTTTGGCGGAGCATTTCTTCGATACCCGTTCGGGGTTGACTACTCGCGCGCAGAAGGCGCAGTTGGCGTTGTATTCGGCTGCGGGTCTGCCGATTATTGTGGCGGTGACAGAGGTTGCGACCAGTTCGGATCTTTTGGAGGAGTCCACGGCGTCGCTGCTGGTTGCCGGCGGCGCGCTGACGGTTCTGTTGTTCCCGCTATGGGCGTTGGGTATTCGTCAGACGTTTGGTTCTGGTCAGCCGATTCAGCAGGAGCCGAGCCGTAAGGAGCAGATGAATGCGTTGAAGGCTCAGCGTAATGCGCAGGCGAAGCTTGCCACGGGCATGATTCCGGTGGTTCGTTTGAAGTCCCAGCCTGGCTCCGAGCCCCAGCTTGATTCTGAGACCCAGCCCGAATCTGAGTCCCCGGCTGATGCTCAGCCCGGTTCTGCCGAGGCTACGGGCGCTTCCGCTGGTTCTAGCGTTGCGTCTCGAGCAGCCTCTCGGGCTGAGGCAAAGAAGCGTAGCAAAGAAGCGTAAGGGTTCTGCGGAGAATACGGGTTCTGCAGAGATCTAGCAGCGGCTACGGTTGCGGTTCGACATTTCAAGATCGGGTACGAACCGGTTTGAGCGGGTACCCCGCTTACAGTCACCCCAACCTTATGTGGGATTGAATTTATAAAACCACACAATACCAGGCAGCTAAAGCCCTGCAAACCAACATGCATCCCACATATAGGATCAAAACCCACCGCATCCCCTCCTGAGGCTGCTGTGGGTTTTTTGCGCCCGAAAGACCCTATAAACCGCGGAAAGATAAGAATCTTCCTTAAATTCGGATTTTTTATGCAAATATTACAGAACATGACGTGTCTTAGCTTTCACGACTGACACTTTGTCCTATAAAATTGAAAGCGGACAGGGAATTTCCCTAAAACACACATAAACCAACATACATACACAGAGTCGCTTCCGCCCCAGCGGGAGCTGGAGCACCTCCCCTCTCACACACGGGAGGCGCCCCTTTCGGGAGTATCCGTGACGATACCCCCGGCGGCTCCCAACCACGGAGGAGGATCATATGGGTCAGAAAGGTAATTATTTCTAACCTCACATCTCAAAGGCCTCGCACTGAATCCTAAAGATTGTCTGCACACACAGTCATTTCCGAAGGAAATATCATGCACCAACTACTCCTCACCGCGAGCACTGGTGGCGTAGAGCTGGACTTCCCGGCCTGGCTCCGAATTACGCACTTTATCAACTTCATTATGATGGGCTTCCTGATTCGTTCAGGTTGGGAAGTTCTCGCCTCTCACCCCCGCCTGTACTGGAACAACCACTGCACCCCGGGTTCTGAGTGGATTAAGTTCACCAAGGACAAGGTCCCTACCACCCCCGGCGCATTTACTGCGCGCGATGACCAGCGCACCCTGTCTCCCCTGATTTCTCTGCCCGGTAAAGCCCAGATTGGTCTGGGCCGCGCATGGCACGCGCTGGTGACCGTCATCTGGATTGTTAACGGTCTGGTATATGTCTCCCTGCTGTTCCTGACCGGTCAGTGGCGCCGCATCGTCCCGACCAGCTGGGACATCATCCCGCAGGCGTGGGAATCCATCCAGATTTACGCTGGCTTCCAGATTCCCTCGATTGAGCACTTCCAGCCGTACGACGCTCTGCAGCAGATCATGTACTTCACCGTGGTGTTCATCGTGGCACCGCTGATGATTGCAACCGGCCCGATTATGAGCCCGGCATTCTGCGGCCGCTTCCCCGGCTACGTGCGCCTCTTCCGTAACCGCCAGACCGCACGTTCCATCCACTTCCTGGGCATGGCGTTCTACTGCGTCTTCACCGTCATTCACGTGGCGCTGGTGTTCGTGGTTCACCCCCAGTACAACATCGCCCACATGATGCTGAACAAGCCCTACAACGAGGTCGACGCAGCACAGTTCGCTCAGGCAGTCACCATGCTCATTGGCGGCATTGTCTTCGCTGTGGCTCTGTGGATTTTCGCTTCGTACTGGTCCCTGCGCGACCTGCGATTCACCCAGACCTTCATTTGGGGTCTGACCCAGCCGATTCGTAACGTCCTGCTGGACCGTATCACCTCCCGTCAGGTGCAGAAGAAGACCTTCACCGATGCCGACATCTCGCCCTTCCACTGGGTTAACACTCGCCCGCCGACAGAGCGTGAGAGCACCGAGTGGAACCGCCTGAAGGAGCACGAGTTCGTTGACTACCGCCTCGAGCTGGGCGGCCTGGTGAAGGAATCCAAGTCCCTGAGCATTGACGAGCTCAAGCAGCTGGGCAAGGAAGTCAACATCACCATGCACACCTGCATGCAGGGTTGGACCGGCATCGCCAAGTGGGAGGGCGTGCGCCTGCGCGACGTTCTCGCACTGGTCGAGAAGACCGACGAGGCTCGCTACGTTATGGTGACCTCCTTCGGCCACGTGGGCCACACCTACGACGGCCGCCCGACCGAACCTTACTACGAGTGCCTGGACATCTCCATGGCGATGGAAGATGAGACCATCCTGGCGTGGGGCATGAACGACAAGCCCCTGCCCGATGTGTACGGCGGCCCGCTCCGTCTGCGTGCGGACTCCATGCACGGCTACAAGATGGTCAAGTGGGTTCAGAAGATCGAGTGGATCAAGGACTACCACGATGTTGGCGATGGCCAAGGCGGTAGCCGTGAGGACTCCGGTCTGCAGCACTTCGACGCACGCGCCTAAGCACCCCCGCGGGGCGCTACGACGCTAACCGTCGATACACCACCCTATAAAGCGCTGAACATATAAAGCACAGAACGGTGGCGGGAAACATGGGCCCGCCACCGTTTTTGTGCGCTCACAACTGGCGCCTCGCTTCTGCGGCTAGACGTCGCGAGGGCATAAAGAAACCGCCCGGGAGCCTTAGCTCTCGGGCGGTTTCTTTAGAGGTTTGCCTTCTGGCGCTGTACCTTAGGCGTCGTAGATGATGACGTCCAGGGTACGGGGGCCGTGCACGCCCTCCACGCGGATCAGCTCGATATCACTGGTTGCCGACGGACCGGAAATCATGGTCACGGGGCGGGTGTAGGTGATACGCTCGATCGACTCGGGGACCAGCTCCACGACGGTGGAACGGGGCACCACGCAGATGTGGTGGTCGGGCACCAGGCTGATGGCGCGGCGACCCTCATCGGGGTTGGTGTTCAAGAAGATCGTGCCGGTCTCTGCGCAGGAGACGGTCGAACCGGTCACCACAGCGTCAACTGCGTCCAGTTCCTTCAGGGTCAGGCAGCCGGGCTTGAGGGTGCTACCGGAGTCGGTGACGCGCTTGCGGTCAGCGGTGTCAGCCGGCAGCCACTCCATGTTCAGGCCCTCGGGAACCACGTAGGTGGACTTTTCACCCAGGCGTTCTGCGATGACCTCGGAGATGTTCTCCTTGTTCGCGTGGAACACATTTGCCTTGTAGTCAATGAGGCGGTCGACGAGCATCTCAATGGTCTGCTCTTCGTTCAGCTCGCTGACGCGGCGGTAGTTACGTACGGGCTCGGGGGCGACGGGTGCGTCAGCCAGGGACGAGCGGATACGTGCGAGGATATCTTCCTTAGCAGAGGACATTAGTTGTTCTCCTTAGCTTCGCGGGCTTCCTGAGCAGCCTTAGCGTTTGCAGCCGCTTCAGCTGCCTTACCCTTGTTGGCCTCGATGAGGGCCTGAATGTCAACGCGCTGTGCGTTATCGCGTGCCGGAGCCTGGCCCTTCTCCTTCTTCCACCAGTTGCGGAAGGATTCCTTGGGGGGCTCGGGGATGTCGCGGTAAGCGGTCCAGCCGCCGACGATACCGGGAACAGCGGTGATCTTGTGCTTGCGGCCGGTAATGAGGCGGGACATGGGCAGACCACGCTCTGCAATGGACATCATCTTGCCGGAGGTGAAGAGCTTCTTCGCACCGAGCATCATGCCGTCCATCTGCGAGAAGGGAGCCTTCTTGTTGCCCTCGAACTCGCGGACAGCGTGCTTGGACTCGACGTCCTTAGCGCGCAGGTGCACGAGCACCTCGGGGAAGTTAATCTTCACGGGGCAGACCTCGTAGCATGCGCCACAGAGGGAGGATGCGTACGGCAGCGAGTTGTTGTGCGCTGCCTCGATACCGGAGAGCTGCGGGGACAGGATCGCACCGATGGGGCCCGGGTAGGTGGAGCCGTAGGCGTGACCGCCTGCGCGCTCGTACACGGGGCACACGTTCATGCAAGCGGAGCAACGGATGCAACGCAGTGCCTGGCGGCCGAGCTCGTCAGCCAGAACGGCGGTACGGCCGTTGTCGATGAGGATGACGTGCATGTTCTGCGGGCCGTCACCGGGGGTCACACCGGTCCACATGGAGGTGTAGGGGTTCATGCGCTCACCGGTGGAGGAACGGGGCAGCAGCTGCAGGAACGCCTCGTAGTCCTGGAAGGTGGGCAGAATCTTCTCAATACCCATGAAGGTAATGAGGGTGTCGGGCAGGGTCAGGCACATACGGCCGTTACCCTCGGACTCCACGATGGTCAGGGTACCGGTCTCAGCAATACCGAAGTTGGTACCGGAAACTGCCACGGTGGTGTTCAGGAACTTGTTGCGCAGGCGGTTACGCGATGCCTCTGCCAGTTCTGCCGGCTCATCGGTGATGTCCGGGTTGATACCCTCGATTTCGCGCAGGAAGATGTCGCGGATTTCGCGGCGGTTGCGGTGAATTGCGGGCACCAGAATGTGGGAGGGGCGGTCGTGGCCGAGCTGGACGATTTCTTCCGCGAGGTCGGTCTCAATAGCGTTGATGCCGTTTTCCTCGAGGAATTCGTTCAGGCCGGTCTCTGCGGTTGCCATGGACTTAATCTTGATGATTTCGTCCACACCCTGCTCGCGAATCAGGTCCAGAGCGATCTGGTTTGCCTCGGTGGCGTTGCGTGCCCAGTGCACGTGGCCGCCTGCGGCGGTGAAGTTACGCTCGAACTGTTCGAGCAGCTCGGGCAGGTTCGCCAGAACGTAGTTCTTGACGGACTCACCGGTGTTACGCAGGTCCTGCCAGTCGGGCACCTCTGCGGTGACGCGTGCGCGCTTGTTACGGATCGCGTGGGTCACGAAGCGCAGGTTGGCGCGTAGCTGCTCGTTCTTGAGCTCTTCCTTCGCGTACTTGGGGAAGGGGGTTTCTTCGAAAATGTTGCCCTCGCCGTAGTGAACGACCTTGGGCATACCAAGCTGAATAGCGGTCATGAGGTCTTATCTTTCCTTAGCCGATCGAGAGCTCAACACGCTCGGAGTTGATCTTGAGCGGGTTTTCCTTGGTGGATGCGAGGATCTCAGCGAAGTGGATGGTCTGAACGTCCGAGCCGCGACGCATCAGCGCACCGCCGATGTTCATCAGGCAGGAGCAGTCGCCGCCGGTGCAGACGGAAGCACCGGTTGCTTCAACGTTGTCTGCCTTGTCGTTGACCATTGCGCCGGAGACGTCAGCGTTCTTGAAGGAGAAGGTACCACCGAAGCCGCAGCACTGGTCCATGCCCTCGAGCTGGGTGTACTTGATGCCTTCGACGGTGCGGACCAGGTCCTGCTGGCGGGTGCCCAGGCCGAGCATACGCATACCGTGGCAGGAGCTGTGGTAGGTGACGTGCTCGGGGAAGTAGGAGCCGAGCTGCTCGGCAGCGTTGGTGATGCCGAGGATGTCGATCAGCAGCTGGGAAAGCTCGAAGGTGCGGGAAGCGATCTGCTCTGCCTTCAGAGCCAGCGCTTCGTCGCCGCGGCTACGTGCGACCATTGCCTGCTGGTGACGCAGGGAAGCAACGCAGGAGCCGGAGGGCGCAACAGCTACGTCCCAGTCCCAGGAGTCGAAAGCTTCAACGTGGTTCTTGATGACTTCGTAACCGTCATCGAAGTAGCCGGAGTTGACGTGCATCTGAGAGCAGCAGGTCTGGTTCGGGGGGAAGACAACCTCGTGGCCCAGGCGCTCAAGAATTTCGACGGTGGCGCGTGCTACGCGGGGGTACATGCCGTCAACGATGCACGTGGAGAAGAGTGCAATGCGCATGACTTGTCCGTCCTTTCCTCTGTGTTCAGAGTTTCTCGGTCTCACCGCCTGCGTCTGGGGCAGGCGGGGCACAGTCCGAACAAGTTCGGTCTTCCAAAGAAGCGACTCAGATGTATTGAGTCGGGGAAGCTGGGCCGGATGGTTCCGGCTAATGTGCGCGCCCCAAGTGGAGGTGGGATGCGGTGGGATCAGAAACCGTGGTGATGTCTTTTATCTTCCTAGCCATTTAACACCGTTGGGCGGCTTTTCTCTAGTTGGAATAGCACATACTTTCCTTGTTAAATAACCGGTTAGGTCAACCTGACCTTAAGGTATATTTCCCTACCTTCCGGTATATATGACCTCATCTAGTTTTCAGCCTCACCCTATCCCCTATGCCTCTTTATTTATTGAACATTTATCAAACGCACATCTTCTGCAGCTAAACCCCCTAGAAATCCGCCTTTCTGAAGCATTAATGATTGTTTCGTGGGGTGATTCCTCTTTAACACAACATTCTTTTCGGGAATGTGCCCACAGTTGGAGATTTCTTACTGGATAAGCCAATCACTCATACACCCATTTCATTACGCCCTCAGAAATATCTGAGTTTCAGAAGCTGGCATTAACTGTCAGAGTCGCAATATTTCGGTAAATTCACAGGGCTCAACCCCACCAAGCACCCCTTAGCTGTGAAAATGAGTCAGGTCACTTTTGGTGAAACACCACATTATCCGGTACTCTTCTAAACATGCGATCAATGGTCTGACCACATCCCCGTGCAGGGAACAATGACTCGTTCCCCACAGAATTATCTATGGTCTGACCACACACAAGACACACCCTGAACCAAAGGAGTTCCAGTGGAAACTTATACCGCTGTAACCAATGCAGTGGGAGGTAGCCTCGGCCTCAGCGCACTCGTGGCAACCATTCCCCTCCTCACCTTCTTTGTGATGCTACTGGGCGTTAAGGCACGCGCTCACTGGTCCGCACTCGTGGCACTGGCAGCATCCATCCTCGTAGCAATCCTGGGCTTCCACATGCCCGCTGACCTCGCCGGTCTGAGCGCCGTCCGCGGTGGCATCTACGGCCTGGTCATCTGCTGGGTTATCCTCGGTGCAATCTGGTTCTACCAGCTCACCGTTCTCTCCGGCCGCTTTGAAGACCTGCGCCGCGTCTTCGACCGCCTCGGCGGCGGCGACCTGCGCATCCAGGCTATCCTCATCGCATTCTGCTTCGGCGGTCTGCTCGAGGCACTGGCTGGCTTCGGCGCTCCCGTTGCAATTACCGCAACCATGATTCTCGCCCTGGGCGTCAAGCCCCTCAAGGCTGCTATTACCGTTCTGCTCGCTAACACCGCCCCCGTGGCATTCGGCGCGGTTGCTGTCCCGATTACCACCGCAGCTGACGTTGGCGGCAAGGACGCACACGTTATCGCAACCATCGTTGGTCACCAGGCTCCGTTCCTGGCAATGCTCGTTCCGCTCATCCTGCTCGTCATCCTTGACGGTATGAAGGGTCTGAAGGACGCATGGCTGCCCGCACTGGTCATCGGTGTCTCCTTCGCAATTGCACAGTGGGTCACCGCTGCTACCCCCGCATACAACCTGACCGACGTTGTTGCTTGCATCGTCTCCATGGGTGTTGCTGTTGTCTTCCTGCAGTTCTGGAAGCCGCGCGGCGTCGCAGGCGTTCGTGAACGCTACGGTCTGCCCGCACAGGCTGAAGAGAAGGAAGTTCTGCCCGCCGTTCGCGTCTGGATGGCACTGCTGCCCTACGTCATCGTCGTTGCAATCTTCGGTGTTGCTAACCTGCACGCTGGCCTGAAGGCATGGCTGAAGAGCTTCGTCATCAAGATTGATATCCAGGCTCTGAGCTCCCGCCTCGTCACCGCTGACGGCAAGCCCGTCAAGGACGCTGTCTACAACTTCGCGTGGATGTCCAACCCCGGCACCCTGCTGATCATCTCCGGTCTGGTTGTTGCGGTCATCTACTTCTTCTTCAACGAGAAGGGCCGCTACGCCTTCAAGTTCCCGGCAATCTTCACCGAGTTCGGTTCCGTTGTCTACCGCATGCGCTGGTCCATCCTGACCATTGCTTCGGTTCTGGCACTGGCATACGTCATGAACTTCTCCGGTCAGACCATTGCTATGGGTACCTTCCTGGCAGGCCTGGGCACCATCTACGCGTTCCTCGCACCGGCTCTGGGCTGGATCGGTACCGCTGTGACCGGTTCGGACACCAGCGCGAACGCACTGTTCGCCAAGCTGCAGGTGTCTGCTGCTGAGAACCTGCAGCACGCAGGTATCCACGGCGCAACCCCCGAGCTCATGCTGGCTGCTAACACCACCGGTGGTGTGGTCGGTAAGATGATCTCCCCGCAGTCGCTGGCTATTGCTGCTACCTCCGTGGACATGGAGGGCAAGGAATCCGACATCCTCAAGGCTGTTCTTCCCTGGTCCTTCGCTATGCTCCTGTTCGTCTGCGTCCTGGTCTTCCTGCAGACCAACGTGCTGTCCTTCATGATTCCCTAATCTGAAGCTCAGGTTTTAGAGAGTCCCTGAAGCATCCGCTTCACGAACAGTAGGACATTCGCCCCGGTTTGACCGGAGGCCACAGCGGGGCGGCGTACCTTTCCGGTATCGCCGCCCCGCTTTTTATGCCCCTTATGACTCGATAGGTTGCCCCAATAGTTTGGGAGAACATGCTGAGTCGAGACTTCTTTTCGTTATCCGCCTCGTTATCAGGAGAGAGTATGCCTCGTTCTTATGACGACACCCAGCCTGCAGAGGCACCCCCTGTGGTTGAGCGTCAGCCGATTCTGGCGGACCGCAGCTACAGCATCATTCTGGAGACCTTTGAGCGGCGCCTACGCCTGGGTGAGTTGCGTGTGGGCGATAAGCTCCCCTCCGAGCGTGAGCTGGCGGCGCGGCACGGTATTTCCCGCCCTTCGGTGCGTGAGGGCCTTCGGGTTTTGAACGCACTGGGTCTGATTCGTTCTAGCACGGGTTCGGGCCCGAAGTCGGGTGCGATTATCATTTCGGAGCCGTCGGATGCGCTCAGCTGGGCGCTGCGCATGCACATTGCGACCCGCAGCCTGCCAGTGAAGGATGTCGTCTCAACCCGTCTGCTGTTGGAGGGCCCCGCCGCCCGGGCGGCAGCTGCGGCGCCGGATTCCCCGGAGCGTGCGGCGGCGCTGGAGCGGGCACGCGTGCACCTGGCGGAGATGGATGAGCAGATCAGCGATGAGCGCTTCCATTTCTGCGATACGCGTTTTCACTATGAGCTGTCGAAGCTCGGCGGCAATATTGTGCTTGATACGGTCATTGACTCTCTGCATATGGCGACGATGAGTTATGTGCAGGAGGCGGTTCCTTTCCTGAAGGATTGGGAGGCGGTCAAGCGCACGTTGCAGCAGCAGCATTACGGCATTATTGAGGCGATTGCCTCTCATGATGAGCAGGCAGCCTATGAGCGGGTCTGCGAGCACATTACGTGGTTCTATTCGCTGTCTGACCGGGCTGCGGAGGAGCGGGCGCGGCAGCATCCGGCGAGGGATATTCTGCACGAGGATTTGTGCCACGAAGGCGTGCACAACAGCTAAGGTGCACCCCTTGCTTGCGTACCTCGCTCTCATAACCCCACATAGCTAAAGGGCGGTGCCCCGGAAGATCAGTCTTCCGGGGCACCGCCCTTTAATCCATAAGCTCTTTTACATGCATTCTTATAGGTGCTATACGTCATAAATACATCTTGTGTGTCTATTGTACGGGGGGGTTGTCCTCTATCATACTTAGTAATCGGCTCATGATGCTTCTACTCCGCAAAACGCAGGTTTACACCATATAGCTGGTCTGTAGATAGCCCTCACGATACGCCCGTATCACTGCCGGTTCTCGCCCATCAATGATGCTTGAGAAAGGTGAAGTCCATGGCAAAGAAGCCCTTCACACCCCTCGTCCTTATCGGTATTGCCTGCTGCCTGGGCGTATCGAGTTGCTCCACCACCGTTGAAGTTAAGCAAGACATTCGCAATGTCCTGGCAAGCTACGAGAATCCCTCCCCGGATATTAACGTGGCCCTCGTCAACGAGGTCAAAAAGTGTATGAGCGAGAAGTCCTTCACCTACTCCGGTAGCCAGAACATTATTGACGGCTCCTCCGTTCATGAACTTGCGATGAGTGGCGCCCACTTCGCCAACGAAGAAGCGGCCACCCATGGATACTGGTCCACCCGGCAGGGCAACGCTAGCTCCAGCAATGCACCCGCGATGGAAAACCCCGCATATCAGAAGGCGTTCCTAGGCGACCCTCAAGCCCCAGACAGCAAAACTGTCACCATCACGATGAGTAACGGTGCCCAGACCAGCATGGCAACAGATTCATGCCTCGGACGTGCGGCAGAAGCTGTCTTCGGCTCAACAGAAAACTACCTCAAATACACCAACTTCGTTAACGAACTCAACACGGGCGGATCCAAAAACAACGCGGTAGAAGAAATGGGGAAATACTACCGTAATGACACCACCTACGGTGCATGCATGAAAGAAAGCGGATACGCCGACATCCAGCACTTCGGAGATGCTCCCAGCTACGCAGAGAAAACCTGGGGTAAGTACAAGGCAACCAATGTAGCCGCCAATGCGGAAGAGCAGGCCCTAGCTCACGCCGACTACAACTGCCAAAAGTCCACTGGAATCCTGACTAAGGCACAGAATATCTACTACGAAAAGGCTGCGACCTGGCTCAATGAGCATGAGCCGCTCATCCTTGAAGTACGCGATATCGAACGTCAGGCCCAGGAGCGTGCCGCAGCTCTACTCAACGGCAACTAGCCAAGGGCAACTAGCCGACGGCAAATAGTAAACGCTGATTCCTCGTTGGACATTTTCTAGCGAGATTTTTCTACCGATCCTCTGCTCTCAACCGCTTTCACCAGCGGATGAGGGCAGAGGATACAGCCCTTTATTCAGTCCCCGCCACGTTGTTTCCCTCAGCAATTACCTCTAGTCCCGCCCCATATTTCACCGCAGAAAGGTGAACCCATGAACACGCAGCAGAGTTCAGAAAACCCCCGCCGCGCCGCTACGACGGCAACCATACGCGCCTACCTGGTTCCGGTGCTCGTCATTCTGCTCGTCATCACCGGCGGGTTCTCCATCTACGCGCTCAACACGGGGCTACGCACCAATGTTGAATCCAATGCGCAGCCGTCCCGCGCCGCGCAACTAACAACCCGAATCAGCACGCAGACTGTTACCCGCACCTACTCGGGAGAAGTCAGCGTGTCACCCGCTCGAAGCTACACCGTAGGAACCCCTCAAGGAGTGGTGACCAGGGACGGCGCCAAGGCGGGTACCCAGCTGAGTAACGGCTCAATTATCACTACTATCAATGAGCGTCCCATCATTGCGTTCAAGGGTAGTATTCCCGCCTACCGCGACCTTGCCGTAGGCGCTCGCGGCGATGACGTTAAACAGCTCCAAGAAGCTCTAGAATCGCTCGGCTACAGTATCTGGGATGAGGAGGGAAACTACGGCGAAGCAACCGCCAACGCTGTCTACCGTTTCTACCTGGATCGTGGCTACTACCCTCCCGGGGATACTGACCGAACCGAAGAAGGACGCTACAGCACCGCACTGCCGCTCTCTGAATACCTCTTCGCTGACGGCAATGAATACACCGTAGACAACAGCTGCGGCACCAAAGGCCAAACCTCAACTCCGGCGCTGTGCACCCTATCCGCGGGTGGATACCGTCTGGTACTCTCCGCGGACGGTAGCGCTCTCAGCAATGAACTCGCTGAGGGACAGAAAGTCCAGATTCTTACCGATAACGGAAGTCCGCTCGAAGGCACCCTAGGCGCAGCCCTCACACCCGAAGGCTCAACGAATGCTGACGGCGGCGCTAACGCAGGTGCCTCCAACGGCGTGCAGAACAGCGCGCGACCTAACAGTGACACCTCCGCATCGGGAGCTACCGCACGGAAACGCTACCCCATCACAATCGACTTGCCGGAAAACACGACGGCATCAACACGTTTTCAAGCAACCGTCACGCTCAACCGAGGCGCTGAAAACGCCCTCGCGGTGCTCGAAGCCGCCGTCAAAACCGAAGAAAACGGAACGCACTCCATCACCCTGGATAACGGTCAGAGCGTTCCCGTCACCCTCGGTGTGTGCTCCGCCGGAATCTGCGAGCTCGTCAACCCCGCCGCAGAACTCAAGGCAGGTACCGTCGTGAAGCTGAAGGAGCGCTAAAATGCCTCATCACGAGACAGAACGTGCCCTCCCCGCGAGCGCTACCGCAACAAAACCTAATATCGAGTGCCGCAATATTGCGCGTTTCTTTCCGCCCTCCACCTGGGCGCTAAAAAACGCAACCCTCAGCATTCATGAAGGTGAATCGGTGGCTATTACCGGCGCCTCCGGAAGTGGAAAATCTACGCTCCTCTCCATCATCGGGCTGCTCGATCAGCCCTCCGAAGGTGAGCTGAAAATACTAGGTCAGAACATGGGCACCGCCAGCGACGCCGAGCGAACTGTGGCACGCCGTGAGCATATTGCTTTCGTCTTTCAGGCGTACCACCTCATCGCTCATCTGAACGCCACCGAGAACATTGCTCATACCCTCCGGATGCGCGGCGTACCGGGCCGTCAGGCACATCAGCGTGCGTTACAGGCACTCGAACAGGTGGGTCTGGGGCACCGTCTGGAGGTTCTGCCACGCAATATGTCCGGCGGTGAACAGCAAAGAGTCGCGGTCGCACGCGCGTTAGCCTGTGCCCCACGCATCCTGCTGTGCGATGAGCCTACAGGAAACCTCGACACTGAAAACTCTCACAAGGTGTTGGATCTGCTCCTCGCCGGGCGTGCGGAGAAGCAAAGCCTGGTCATCATCACCCATGAACCCGATATCGCGGCTCGCTGCGACCGGCAGTTACACATGGTCGATGGGATGCTCGTTAGCCCCGAACTCACTCGTCCCGAAGAACCGGCCCACCAATCGCTCAAAGAACCCGTTGTCAGGGGAGGATAGATGCTAAGGAACAACCTTCACTACGCTCTCCTTGCAGTTGTTCGCCGTTGGCGCCGCAACCTGCTCACGGTATTGGCGATGCTCGCGGGAACAACCACCATCATCATGCTGGTGGGCGTCAGCGAGTCATCGGCGCTCAATACGAGCTCGCAGCTGGCCAGTTACGATTCCACCCGGCTCGGTGTGCGCCTCCAGCCGCAAACCTGGGATATACCGGAGGATGAACTGCTCTGGCGCGTTAACCAAGTTCCAGAGGTTAAAGCTGCCGGTACAGTCACCATTGATACGCAGACAACGCGTCCGCAGGTCAACAGGCCGGGGCAGGAGGGCCAACAGACACCCCTCGCAATCGTTTCAGAAGCAGGTTTGAAAGCACGAGGTGCGCACATTGTCGAAGGGCACTTTTCGGAGCCTGCCCGCGAACGCCCCGGTGAGCCTACCGTCTATCTGGGCGTTGCCCTCGCAAAAGAGCTAGGGGTCAGTACTGAGCCCGGGCGGAACATGATTGAGGTCAACGGAATGCGAGCTTACGTGCTCGGCATTATCCGTGACGGCGGTAAAAACGCTGCTCTCAGTAGCGCTCTTATTCTGCCGACCACCTCCACTTTCTTGCCGCAAGCCCACACCCTGCAACGCGGTATGGACGTCATCGTGAATCCAGGAAGTGCAGATACGGTCGCGGAACAGCTCAAGCAGGTACTCGATCCGCAACGTTCCCCCGTTGATACAAACATTGAGATTCCGCCTTCACCGGTGACTCTTCGTGCTTCCTTGACGAAGGATAGCCGAGCTCTTACGACCATCATTCTGGTGGTTCTTATCGCTTCGACAAGCTTCGGCATTGTGATGACCATGCAGATTTCGGTCTGGGAACGCCGCCGGGAAATCGGCATTAACCGTGCATTAGGGTTGGGACGGCGAGATGTGGCGGTCAGCTTCCTTGCGGAGGCGGCTCTCCTCGGGGCCCTGGGCGCTCTTGGAGGCTTCATCCTCGGTGTTCTCGGTTCCTGGGTTGTGTGCCTTCTCAACGGATGGGCGCTATCTCTGCCGCCCCTTATCCTAGGGATTCCTTTCCTCGGCTTGGCTGTGGGCATCGTTGCGGGTGCATTGCCTGCCTACGCGGCAACGAAGGTTCAGCCGCTTGAGCTCCTGCAATAAGTGCCCAGCAAATAAATGCCCAGCAAATAAAGGGCGGTGCCCCGGAAGACTGATCTTCCGGGGCACCGCCCTTTATCAAAGACCTATTCAGCCCGAAATATTGAGTTTAGAACTTCGTGCCGGTCAGACGCTCATACGCCTCAACGTAACGGGCACGAGTCTTCTCCACAACCTCCTCAGGCAGGTGCGGCACATTATCCGAACCATCCCAACCCGACTCCGGCGAACGCAGCCAGTCACGCACATACTGCTTATCGAAGCTCGGCTGCGGACGACCCGGCTCATACTGCTGAGCATCCCAGAAACGCGACGAATCCGGGGTCAGCACCTCATCACCCAGGGTAATCTCCCCACGGTACGAATCGGTACCGAACTCCATCTTGGTATCCGCCAGAATAATGCCCTGCTCACGAGCAATCTTCTCCGCAGTGGTGTACAGGCTCAAGCTCAGCTCCTCCAGGCGCTCACCCACCGGCTGACCCACCTCAGCGTACAGCTCCTCACGGGTCACCAGCTCATCATGCTCACCCACCTCAGCCTTACCGGTCGGAGTGAAAATCGGGGTCTCCAGGCGGGAACCATCCACCAGGCCCGCAGGCAGCTTCACACCAGCAATCTCACCGGTCTCGTTGTACACAGCCAGACCCGAACCGGTCAGGTAACCGCGCACAATGCACTCCACCGGGAACATGTTCAGGGAGCGGCAAATCATTGCTCGACCAGCCACAACATCCGGAACGTCAGTGGACAGCACGTGGTTCGGAACCTGCTTAAGCTGCTCAAACCACCACAGGGACATCTGAGTCAGAATCTTGCCCTTATCCGGGATCTCGGTGGGCAGAATACGGTCAAACGCGCTAATACGGTCCGAGGCGACAACCATGACCGAACCGGCACGCAGCTCAGCGTCATCATTGACGGTCAGGCCGGTGGCGTCAAAACGTTCCTCATTCGGAACGTACAGGTCGCGGACCTTACCGGAATAAATGTGAGTCCAGCCAGGAATCTCCACGGGGTTAGAACGAGAAGTCATGAGAATTTCTCCTGATGAGGTGGTGTGATGTGGATGCAAAAAGTCTGTGTAATTACAATACCGCGACAGGCACGGCTCCCGATAGTGCCAATTGGGCATCAATACGGCACAATCTTGAGAGCCCAACCTGCCCCGGTCGTCGCCGCCAGCGCCCCGAGCCGAGGAAATGGACAGGGGAAAAGCTGAGGCGGCACAAAGCTAAGAAGCGAGTGGCAAAGAAGCGACCGGCTCCCCCACCCTCAAGCGGGGAAGCCGGTCACCTTAGGTTTTAGCCGCGCGGGGCGGGAATCTGGATGCGGTTCTCCACAGCCTTCAGCGCGATATCGGTGCGGTACTGCGCGCCAGCCCAAGAGATAGCGCGAACACCCTCGTATGCGGCGTCGCGGGCAGCACCCAGGTTCTCACCGAGCGCCACAACAGCCAGCACACGGCCGCCAGCGGTGTGGATCTCCTCGCCGGAAACCACGGTGCCCGCGTGAATCACGTGCACGCCCTCCAGAGCGTTCGCCTCATCCAGACCGGAGATGGCGTCACCCTTGCGGGGAGTGTCCGGGTAGTTCTCAGCAGCCATGACCACGTCCACTGCGGTGCGGGGATCCCACTCCAGCTCAGTACCCTCAGAAATTTCACCGCGAGCAGCCGCACGCAGCAGCTGACCCAGCGGGGTGCGCAGACGCGCCAGAACCGCCTGGGTTTCGGGGTCGCCAAAGCGGGCGTTGAACTCGATAACGCGCACGCCGCGGCTGGTCACGGCCAGGCCACAGAAGAGCACGCCCACGAACGGGGTGCCGCGCTCAGCCATACGTGCAACGGTCGGGCGGGCAACCTTCTCCACGACCTCCTGCACGAAGCCCTCGGGCAACCAGGGAAGCGGAGTGTAGGCGCCCATACCACCGGTGTTCGGGCCCTCGTCGTTATCGAAGATGCGCTTGAAATCCTGAGCCGGGGACAGCGGCAGAACGTTCTTACCGTCGGAGATGACGAAAAGGGACACCTCGGGGCCGTCCAGGAACTCTTCGATGACCACGGTGCCACCGGCGTTGAAGCATGCCTGAGCGTGCTCCAGCGCCGCAGCACGGTCCTCAGTCACCACAACGCCCTTACCTGCAGCCAGGCCGTCGTCCTTGACCACGTAGGGTGCACCGAACTCGTCCAGTGCCGCCTGCGCCTCAGCGGCGTTCGTTGCCACGTAGGCGCGGGCGGTCGGCACGGATGCCTCTTCCATGACCTGCTTAGCGAAAGCCTTAGAGCCCTCCAGCTGAGCGGCAGCTGCAGAGGGGCCGAAAACATCAAAACCCGCCTCACGCAACGCGTCAGAAACACCGGCGACCAGCGGTGCCTCCGGGCCAATAACGACCAGGTCGGCGTTCAGTTCGCGTGCCAGGGCGGTTGCCTGGGCGGGATCATTCGCATCAATTGCGTGGACGGGAACATCCTGAGCAATACCGGCGTTGCCGGGGGCGCTGTGCACCTCAGTCACCTCAGGGTCGCGCAGAAGCGCACGGATAATAGCGTGTTCACGGCCACCGGGGCCCAGTACCAAAACCTTCATAGTATTTAGGGTACCCGGTACCCTCTCAAAAATGTGAGCTGAGCACACTAAAAATGCGGCTCTTCTCATGTAGCGGCACATTCGCAAGAATGCGCGCTGGGAGAAGAGCCGCACAGCTTAGCAGCCGAAGCTACCGAATCAAGCTAAAGCACTAGATGAGGGCGGTAATAGCAGCCAGGCCACCGAAGACAATACCGGGAGCGTTCGCGATGATGATCGGGACGTCCTTCTTGGGGCGCCACAGACCGTACAGAACCCACAGGGTGCAGTTGATAGCCGCAACCAGAGGCTGAATCCAGTCACCCTTGTGACCGCTCAGGTTACCGATAATCTGCGGGAAGTAGAAGACGTACATCAGGACTGCAGTCACAGAAGCAACACGGGCCAGGATGGGGAAGAACTTTGCGTGGAATTCAGATTCTGCGCTCAAACCGCCCTTGGGGGAAGAGTTCTGTGCGGAGGTAGAGGTGTTGTGCTGCTCTGCCATGGATGTACTCCTTTACGTAATTGTGTGCGCCGTATGAGCCACCTAGAAAAGTGGCTGAAAGTGACGGTGCAAAATCCCTGTAAACCCCGAGTTCTAAACCCTATGCTTCGTACCGGCATATTCACCTTAAGGGTGAGGTTTAGGGTGGGGGTGGCAAGCGAGCGCGCGAGGGCTCAGCGTACCGTTCAGGGGTGGGTAAGTGGAGAAAAAGCTCATATGCCGCTGCCTTGGTCTTCGCCATATATTTGGGCGGTGACGTCTATACGTCGGTCGGTCCTATGCGGTGCGCAGGGTTGATGCGGAGGCTACCTGTAGTAGGGGAATCGTGCGGGCTGTACCTCGCTCACGATGCTTGCCTCAGAGCCACCTTTGAAGGTGTTCTGCGCGATGAGCACCCTACCATTATAAAAATGAGTGACTCATAAAATCAACCTTTTGAGGGATATACGCTTCCTCACACTCCTTATCAGGTGCATATAAAATCCCGTTTTCAGCCACCCTTCACCGCACAAATAGGGCGATGCAATACGCCCCGTTTAAACTAGAAGAATGACCAACAGCACCACCTCACAGGCCACCACTCACACCATCAATCAGAGCAGCGCCTTCGACGTAGAACTCGCGCAGCTCACCCGCAACAACTTTGTTGAGGCACGCCACCGCGGCCGCCTCATCCTGCTCGGCCCCGACGGCGAAATTCAGCTTGCCCTCGGCGACATTCATGAGCCCTTCTATCTGCGCTCCGCCGCCAAGCCGCTACAGGCTATCGGCTCCATGAAGGCGGGTGCACCCCTGCGCGGTTCCCAGGTCGCTATCGCCTGCGGCTCGCACTGCGGCACCTTCGAGCAGATGCGCGCCGTACAGGACGTACTCACCCAGGGCAGCACCGAAACCAACCCGCTCACCCCGGCGAACCTGGCGCTCAAGCCCGCACTCCCCTCTGATAAGCAGGCACGTCAGGCAATGATTCAGGCAAACCTTGCCGCCACTGCCCTGGCGCACCCCTGCTCCGGCAAGCACGCCGCATTCCTGTGGGCGTGCACCGCCAAGCTTGAGCGCGGCGACCTGGAAGAGGGCTCGCAGAACTGGACCCTGCACAACTACCTCGACCCCGAACACCCGCTGCAGCGGGTCATTACCGAAGAAATTGAGGCGTTTACCGGCGAACCGGTAGCGGCTATCGGCGTGGACGGCTGCGGCGCGCCCGTACACGCGGTTTCTCTGCTGGGTGCCGCACGCGCCTACTCGACCCTGGGTTCGGCAATCCGTAATCTCGGGGCGGATGCGCGCGCCTCCACGGTCGCGACCGCCATGGTGGACTACCCCGAGCTGATTCAGGCACCCGGCTCCCCCGACACCGTGCTCAGCGAAGAACTGGACGCGATCGTCAAGGGCGGTGCGGAGGGCGTGCTCTGCATTGGTCTGCGTTCGGGCGCATCCGTGGTGGTGAAGATGAGCGACGGTTCGCACCGCGCCATGTACGCCGTGGCTCTGCGTGCTCTCGCCGCTGGCGGCTACCTGAGCGCCGAGGAATGCGAGCGCCTACTTGCGCTGGTGGTTCCCCCGGTGACCGGCGGCTACGTGGATGGCAAGCCGGTTGAGGTCGGCGAGCTGCGCATGCATGATGAGCTCTTCACCCGCGAGGATCTCTCTAACGGCGCCCCGGAAGGAAAGTAGCCGTGGCAATTCGACGCAAAACCAGCGAAGAGGCGGGCATGGCGGCGGTGCGTGAGGTGCGTGCGCTCTTCGCCTCGTTCGAAGATAGTTCCGCAACACCTGCTGCGCCTGTGCCCACCGAGGTAGCGCAGGCGTTTGCCGCGCTCCCCCGCTCCGTGCGCGCTACCTTCGTACGTTTCACCCTCGAAGAGCTAGCGACCCTCGCCCCCGGCAATAGCGTGGAGGTGCGCGTACCCCCGCTGGGCGTGACCCAGTGCGTGGCGGGCCCCCGCCACACGCGAGGCACCCCGCCCTCGGTCGTGGAGACCTCACCCGCGGTCTGGGCGGCACTGGTGCTGGGCGCCTGCTCGTGGGAGCAGGCGGTTGCCGCCGGGGTGCTTGACGCCTCCGGCGAGCGTAGCGACCTCTCTACCCTGCTGACGCTCTTTTAAGTGCTGCTTAAGACCCCGAGTTTTCGCGGCTTCTGTAGCTTCCTGCCGCCAGAAGCCGCTAATAGCCGTCCATACTGAGGTATTTAGCGTATCCTTCACCACGTCTAGACTGAAACCCGGTACACTTTTAAGGGTCTGGTGTATGCTACCGCACACACAGGCAGGTGCGAGTACAGAAACACACATCCGTCTTGCGCCCGCGCAGACGCATCCGCAGTCCCATCGTCGAAAAGACAGTGAATTGATTCGCCCCGACGGAAAACTCACTCACGACCTCGATCCGATTGACCACGGCCCCAAGGACGCCTGCGGCGTCTTCGGCGTCTGGGCACCCGGCGAGGACGTGGCAAAGCTAACCTACTACGGCCTGTACGCACTCCAGCACCGCGGCCAGGAATCAGCAGGTATCGCAACCAGCAACGGCAAACGTATCCACGTGTACAAAGATATGGGACTCGTCTCCCAGGTCTTTGACGAAGCCACCCTCAGCTCCATGCCCGGCGACCATGCTATCGGCCACGCCCGATACTCCACCACCGGCGCATCCCACTGGGCTAACGCACAGCCCACCCTCGGTACCACCCCGCACGGCACGCTCTGCCTGGCGCACAACGGTAACCTCACTAACTCGGCTGACCTTTACGACCGAGTGATTGCCAAGAATGGCGGCAAGCCTCCCAAGCACGGCGAGCTCGCCCAGGGCAACACCACCGACACCGCACTCGTCACCGCCCTGCTGGCGGAGCACGACTTCGATTCCCTCGAAGAAGCAGCACTTGACCTGCTGCCCACCCTGCGCGGTGCTTTCTGCCTCACCTTCATGGATGAGCACACCCTCTATGCCGCACGCGACCCGCAGGGCGTTCGCCCCCTCGTGCTCGGTCGCCTGGAGCGCGGCTGGGTTGTCGCCTCCGAAACCGCGGCACTCGATATTGTCGGCGCGTCCTTCGTGCGCGAAGTTGAGCCCGGCGAATTCATCACCATCGACGAGAACGGCCTGCGTTCCCAGCGCTTCGCTGAGGCAAAGCCCGCCGGTTGCGTCTTCGAGTACGTTTACCTCGCTCGCCCGGACACCACCATCTCCGGCCGTAGCGTCTACGAATCCCGCGTAGAAATGGGCCGTCAGCTCGCCCGGGAGCACGCTGTTGAGGCTGACCTGGTCATGCCCACCCCCGAATCCGGTGTTCCCGCCGCTATCGGTTACGCCGAAGAGTCCGGTATTCCCTACGGTAACGGCCTGGTCAAGAACGCTTACGTGGGTCGAACCTTCATTCAGCCCTCGCAGACCATCCGCCAGCTGGGTATTCGACTCAAGTTGAACCCGCTGAAGTCCGTGGTGGCGGGTAAGCGCCTCGTCGTGATTGACGACTCCATCGTTCGCGGTAACACCCAGCGCGCCCTCGTGCGTATGCTCCGTGAAGCCGGCGCGAAGGAAGTTCACGTTCGTATTTCCTCCCCGCCCGTCAAGTGGCCCTGCTTCTACGGTATTGACTTCGCATCCCGCGCAGAGCTGATTGCGAACGGCCTGTCAGTGGACGAAATCGCTTCCTCCCTGGGTGCCGACTCGCTCGGCTTCATCTCCCAGGACGGCATGATGGCAGCCACCGAGCAGCCCGCCGAAAACATGTGCACCGCATGCTTCACCGGCGAATACCCGATTGAGCTGCCCAGCGAGGAACGACGCGGCAAGTCCCTCTTCGACTCCGAAGAGAAGGGCAAGGGCGGCCCCCTCGCCGGTAAGGCGGCAGAGGTGACCGTGGAACGCCCCGTCCCCTCCAAGCCCGAGCACGCCGAGGCGGTCTCCATTGAGACCCGCGAAGGCACCGAAACTCTCGAGACGAAGTTCGACGCCTCCGCAGTACAGGTTGCTGCAGACGATGCCGGCATGGGCATGTGCAACCCCGGCCCCGACGCCGACCTCGAATCGCTGCTCACCGAGCAGGACCGCACCCCCGCAAACTCCTCCGCTACCACTACCCCGAAGGAATCCTAAATGAGCGAGAACACCACCACCGTAACCTACGCGAGCGCAGGCGTTGACGTAGAGGCTGGCGATCGCGCCGTTGAGCTGATGAAGGGCGCTATCAAGGCGACCCACAACTCCTCCGTCGTTGGTGGCGTGGGCGGCTTCGCGGGCCTGTACGACGTCTCCGAGCTGGTCAAGTACCGCAAGCCCTACCTGGCTACCTCCACCGACGGTGTGGGCACCAAGGTCGCTATCGCGCAGGCTCTGGATATTCACGACACCATCGGCTACGACCTGGTCGGCATGGTCGTGGACGACATCGTCGTGTGCGGCGCTAAGCCCCTGTTCATGACCGACTACATTGCCACCGGCAAGGTCGTTCCCGAGCGTATCGCTGACATTGTGCGCGGTATCGCTGGCGCATGTGCACAGGCTGGTACCGCCCTGGTTGGCGGCGAAACCGCTGAGCACCCCGGTCTGCTCGCTGAAGACGAGTACGACGTTGCGGGCGCGGCAACCGGCCTAGTCGAGGCTGACGAGCTGCTCGGCCCCGACCGCGTGCGCGAAGGCGACGTGCTGATCGCTATGGCATCCTCTGGTATTCACTCCAACGGCTACTCCCTGGTCCGCAAGGTCCTGAACGTTGCCGGTTGGGGCCTGGAGCGCCAGGTGGACGAGCTGGGTCGCACCATCGGTGAGGAACTGCTCGAGCCCACCCGCGTGTACGCTGCGGACTGCCTGGACCTGGCGGCTGCATTCCCCGTCAACGGCGAAGACGGCACCACCGGCAGCGGTGTGCGCGGCTTCTCGCACGTGACCGGCGGCGGCCTGGCCGCTAACCTGGCTCGCGTTCTGCCTCAGGGCCTAGAGGGTCGCGTGGACCGCTCCACCTGGCAGATTCCCGCGATCTTCTCCCTGATTGGCTCCCTGGGCAACGTGCCCCTGGCTGACCTGGAGCGCACCCTGAACCTGGGCGTGGGCATGATCGCTATCGTTGACCCCTCCGTGGCTGAGGCTGCTACCAAGCGCCTGAACGACCGCGGTATCCCCTCCTGGATCATGGGCGATGTTGTTGCCGCCGGCGAGCCTGAGGCAAACAGCGCCGACTACATTCAGGGCGCTAAGGGCGTGGACGGCGGCGCGGTTCGCCTGCTGGGCTCCTACGCATCCTAAGGACGCTTTCTCCAGTAGATAGCGAGCGCCAGCCTGACTGGTGCTGATAATTGCTGATGCCGGGGCGGTCACCTCTACGGTGGCCGCCCCGGTTTTTGTGTGCCTACCGGAGGTGCACACTGCCTGAGGCGCACGCTGCCGGGGGTGTGCGCTGCCGGGGGTGTGCGCTGCCCGGCGTTTTTGCCACCGGGTTTTTATTTAATTTCGCGCGTATTTCAGGCTATTTTTATTTTTTTGCTATCAACTGCATTTTTAATGCATTCCAGTGCTTACACCACAGTGTTAAAACATTTACTTTTCTCCCCGACTCGCAAGAGGCACCGCACAGCCCGCATCGCATACCCTAACCCTCAAGCTTTACCTACATAAACTCTCAACTATTGGGCGCTATTCAGCCTCCACGGGTTGATTTTCTGCACATTAACCCGTGAAAAGCACCTCAAAAATCCCTCAAGCTCACCTTGAAGTGATACCTTAGAAACGTACGTTGCACACCGTCCAAAAAAGAGTTCTTCCGGTACGAAAAAAGGGTCCACAAAACACTATTCCCTCACCCCATTTATTACTTCAGCGCGCCCAAAAATAGGCCCCTTTTGCCGCCCCGTAAAAACCCTATCCGCACCCCCGTGCGCCTGCAGACGGAAACACCAGTACACATCACACAGTCCGCATACCACCTACATCAGGAGAACCAGATGAGGCTTCCATACATCGGCGCGCGCCGCGCTGAAACACCTCCTCGCCCCTGCACCGATAACCGCCACCGCAAGCGCCCCGCACGCGCGGCACTGAGCCTGCTCGCCGCCGGCGCCATCCTCTTCGGAGGTGACCTGCCCGCCGTCCTCGCGCAGGCGCCCAGCGACGAAGCCATCCTGGCAGCAGCTCAGGCGGCGCCCCAGATCGAAGGCCCGGTCAGCCCCCTCACCCTCGCGCGCAACGGCGCGGCACGCCCCAACACCCCCACCGCGGCGGCACCCGGAACGCTCCCTCAGCAGGTGTTCGACCGATTCATCGTCACCTACACCAACGAAGCCAAGCAGCGTAAAATGCAGCGCGACGGCGACTGGGACGCAGTCCGCGGCATTGTTGACGACATCATGGACACCGTCGATGTCGTCAGCGAAGCACTGAACGTCGATACCAAGTTCCTGCACAACACCTCCACCGATGACGCCGTCATCCAGACCTCCAAAACCCTCAACAAAACCGAGGCAAAGGAGTTCATGGCGAAAGTCGCCTCCGACCCGGACGTAGCCTCCGTCGAGCCCGACTACATCAACTACCCCGCCGCAGAAGGCGACATCACCTTCCAGTTCAACGACCCGCAGTACAGCAAGCAGTGGAACCTCACCAACCCCACCACCGGCGTGCAGAACACCGGTAACGCGCGCCTGCGCCGCGGCGCAAACGTGAAGGTCGCTGTCCTCGACACCGGCTACGTGCCGCACCCCGACCTGGTCACCGGCATGGCGAACGGCTACGACTTCGTCAGCGACCCGCTCAGCGCCCGCGACGGTAACGGCCGCGACCCCAACCCCCTGGATGAAGGCGACTACGCACCCTACAACCTCTGCAAGGACCAGGCGAACGCCCACACCTCCACCTGGCACGGCACCCACGTGGCGGGCATTATCGGCGCCCGCGGTAACAACGGCATGGGCATCGTCGGTGTCGCCGACCTCGCCCGCGTGCAGCCCGTACGCGTGCTGGGCCGCTGTGGTGGCCGCACCTCCGACATTGCCGACGCGATCATCTGGGCTGCCGGCGGACACGTTGACGGCGTGCCGGACAACACCTACCCCGCTAAGATCATCAACATGTCCATCGGCACCGTAACCCGGTGCCCCGCCGCCTACCAGCGCGCCATCGACATTGCACGCTCCAAGGGTGCACTCGTGGTCGCCGCGGCGGGTAACGGCAACACTGAAGCCGCCAAGTACGCGCCCGCCAACTGCATGGGCGTCATCACGGTCGGCGCAACCACCAAGGCCGGTACACGAGCTTCGTTCTCCAACTACGGTACGAGGGTCAATATCTCCGCGCCGGGTGAGAACATCCTCTCCCTGTCCGTGAACAGCCTCGACCGCCCGGATAACACCAAGTTCACCTACGTCTACGAGAGCGGCACCTCCATGGCGGCGCCGCACGTCTCCGCTCTGCTCGCGCAGCAGCTGGTCAACGGTACCTCCATGACCACTCAGCAGGTCGAGAGAGCGTTCACCCTCGCGGGAGGTAATCGCATCAAATGCGACAAGGTCTTCTGCAGCCGCGGCATTATCAACAGTTTCAACCTGGCGAAAAAGGCTGGAAACCTGGACGCGAACGGCAGGGTGACCTATCTGCGACCGCGCAAGATCATTTCTAAGGGCCTGAGCGCCGGAGCATCTAACACCAAGATTGCGGACGATACCGGTGAAGCTACAGAGGCAACTACTACCGCAACAGCGCAGGCGGCAGGAACCAACGGCGAGACCCTCACCGGTGACTACGACCGAATTCCCGGCGCACCCGCCATGGAAATCCCCGAAGACGCCCAGGTCCAAGACCTGAACGGTGACGCCGAGCCCGTCACCCAGGACGAGCCGCTGGTCACCAACCCCGCACAGAAGCCCCGCGAAGCAGACGATCAGCACTAAGCTACCCGTAGCGTAGACAGACCCGGTTCACGGGCATAGCGAAGCCCCCGATGAGAGAAATCATCGGGGGCTTTTCGCATCTAAAAAGAGTTTCGGCTAGTAACAGTGACTAGCGGTGGGTACCGGTCGCGAAGCCCAGGTAACCATTGTTCGGGTAGCCGCTGCTCGGGTAGGTGTTCGCAGAAGCACCGTACCAGGAACGGTAACGCGGAGTGTGACCGTGACGCGGACGCGACGGGTACGAGGGG
>NZ_JABZXW010000032.1 GCF_015265375.1 Rothia sp. (in: high G+C Gram-positive bacteria) | reverse complement strand
GGTACTGCACTTTTGTGGGTGTGGGAGAGTAGGTCACCGCGGGTTTTTTATTCAAGAGGGGAAGACCTTATAGGTCTTCCCCTCTTTTTGTGTACCCAAAAACTCCTAGAACGAAAACTCCTGGAACGAAAGACACCTAACTCAGCAAAGGTGCAGAGACTCCAGAGACTCATAGATCCAAAGACTCAGAGACGCAGCAGAGAGGCAGGGGAACAGGGGATGCAGCCTCGCCAGACAGCGTGCCAGCATACTGCAGCGGCAACGAGATGGGGAGTTCACAGATCCGCCTGAATGACGAAATAGAAGGCGAGGTAGAGAAACTCTTGATACCTTAACAACAAGAGCAGTCCATATCTCTACCCCCAACGAGTAGAGAACACGCAAAGGAGCAACCGTCATGGCTGATGAGAAGAGCATCTACGAGCGCTGGAGCGAAGAACGCCTCGACCCGCCCTTCCCCAAAGAATGGGGGCTGAGCGAAGAAGACGAAGCCGAGCTGCTTTGGCCTATCTGGCCCCTGCTGTTCATGGGTGAATCTGATACTGAGCAGTACGTAGAAACCATTACCGATTATGTGATGGACGTACTCGGGCTGGACTACGACGGGGAGAACGAAGACAGCAAGCTCTGGGAAAAGCGCGTAGAGGACTACGTGGAAGAGCTCATCAAGCGTCGTCGTGCATTCGCCGCAGAGCTAGGCATTACCCCCGAAATGCAGAAGAACTCCAACCTCAACCGCGCCTTCGCAGCCCTGGAAGAAGAAGGAGCCATCGCACGACAGAACTTCACCTGCTGCGGTACCTGCGCCTCCGCAGAAATCTGGGACGAGATCGACGATAGCCGTGAATGGAAGGGATACATCTACTTCCACCAGCAGGACACCGAAAGCCTCGCTGAGAGCGGCGGTACCTACGTTGGGTTCGGCTCCTTCCTCGCCTACCCCAGGGACGAAAATGAATGGAACGCGCTGAGCGATGCGCAGAAGGAAGAGATTAGTGCTCTTCACAAGAAGCTTTCCGTGGAGCTCATGAAGGACACTATTATCCCCGTACTGGAGAAGCACGGCCTGAGCGTGAAGTGGAACGGCAGCTTCGATACTCGCCCGTTTATTGGGGGAGTGGAAATCTACAACATTCCCTAGCAGCTGGTGAGCTGAACCGGATGGGAGCCTAGCGGCATACCTAGTGGGGGAGGATCGCCTCCCAATGCTACAGAAGTTTACGAGGAAAATAAGCTGAGAGCGTGAGAACACACATCACAGCATCTCAACCAGGGTATTAACTAGCCGATAAGGCACCCATTCGGTAGGCTAGACGGGTAGCGCGGTACGTCCACGACAGAGCGCGAGCAGAACCAGCCTTCACGGTGGCACCTGCTCGACATGACTTTCAGCTGTTTCAAACGGCAGGAAGCTGAGCTTTAGAACGCCCAGCAGAGATCAGAAGGCACCCAGCTCAGAAGAGCACGGGCACCCTGAAACTTTACCTGGGCGGGAGCACGCTCCCACCGGAGTAGGCTAGAACAGTGGACTAACCGCCACCCATATTCCCAACCAAAGGAGCAGGCATGTCGACCGACGCCCGCGAAAAAGCCCGCCAGATTGCGGCCCAGCAGGCCAAGAAGAGCCCCAGCCAGGCAAGCCGCCGCTGGCTCCAGCTCGGCGTACTCGCCGTGGTCCTCGTCATCGTAGGTATCATCGGTTTCGTCGTAGTCAACGGCAACAAGAACACCAAGGTAGCAGAAAGCGGCCCCGTGCCCGCCAGCGCCAACGAATACGGTGGCATTGTGCTGACCAAGGACGGCATCGTCCAGAACTCCTCTACCCAGGAGACCCGCGACTTCAAGCAGCTCGCAACCTCGACCTCCTCCGTGACCCCCATGGTTAACGGAACCGCAGCAGCAGTCAACACCATGCCCCCGGGCGTGCAGACCGCTGAAGAGGCATCCAAGAACGGCCAGCCCGTTCGCGTGACCATCTTCCAGGACTACAACTGCGTGCACTGTGCAGAGTTTGAGAAGAAGTACGGTGAGGAAATCCAGAAGCTCGTCGAAGACGGCACCATCACCCTGGAAATCCGTAACCTGACCTTCCTGGACCGTTCCTCGCCCACCGCATACTCCGCACGTAACGCGGCAGCAGCATACTCCGTGGCAAACCAGGTCAGCACCAGCGACTTCCTGAACTACCAGCGTGAGATCTTCACTCACCAGGGTAGCGGCGACATGAACAACCAGCAGATCGCTGACATCGCCTCGAAGTACCACGCCTCCATTGGCTCCGATATGAACGAAGGCAAGTGGCGCCCCTTCGTGGACGTGGTCAACGCTGAATCCGCAAAGAACGGTATTAAGGGTACCCCCACCGTCTTCGTTGATGGTGACCAGTACACCAGCAACGACTTCAGCGCCTTCCTGAAGAGCAAGATCGAAGCTAAGAAGAAGTAACCGCTTCGATACGAAAACCCGGTAACCTCCGCGTGAGGCTACCGGGTTTTTCTGTATGTATCCGAAGCTTTGAAAAGAGCGGTGCGCGCCGGTGATAAAGAAGCGCAACGGTGAGGGGGAGGAACCGACGAAGCGCTGGAAGCGGTGCCTGGAGCCTCCTACAGAGGGGCTGATTGGAAGGGAGAAAGCGAAGGAAACGAACGGATCAAACCGGCACAATCCAGAAGCATTCTCAAGCAAACCGCCAAAGAACAACTAAGCAGATTCAACCACGAGAATAGGGTACACTGGACAAGTTGCCTCCTTAGCTCAGTTGGCCAGAGCATCTGTCTTGTAAACAGAGGGTCACCGGTTCGAATCCGGTAGGGGGCTCAGAAAAATCCTGGTTCGCACCAGCCTCATAGTAGAGGTGCGGATCAGGATTTTATTGTAGCGAGTGTCCTCGAGTGTCTAAGGGACCCGCACCAACACATCGTCTACCCGCCCTGAGGAACCAAGTATGTCTGAAACCTCCGGAACCCCGCAGGCCACCGCCTCGCAGGGCACCCGTACCGCGGCGCTGCGCACCGTCAAAGCCCGCGAAACCAACGACTACCCCCTCGAAGAATTCATCGAATCGCGAGGATTCCGCCCCGAAATCCAGGGCCTGCGCGCCTTCGCTGTGCTCCTTGTGGTGCTCTACCACGTCTGGTTCGGCAAAGTCTCCGGCGGCGTGGACGTCTTCCTCTTCATCTCCGCCTTCCTGCTCTCGCTCTCCTTCATGCGCAAGATCAACGAAGGTAAACCCCTCAAACTCTTCAACTACTGGCTGCACGTCTTCCAGCGACTGCTACCTGTAGCCACCGTGGTTATCGCGGGCACCACCATTGCGTCCTTCTTCGTGCTCGCGCCCAGCCGCTGGTCGCAAACCGTTACCGACGCAACGAGCTCCCTGTTCTACTTCCAGAACTGGAACCTCGCGTTCAGCTCCGTAGACTACTACGCCCAAAACGCCTCCGTGAAGTCGCCCTTCCAGCACTTCTGGTCGCTCTCCATCCAGGGACAGATCTTCATCATCTGGCCCCTGCTCTTCGCCGCAGTAGCCTACGTCGTGCACCGATTCCGTGGAAACCTCTTCACCACCGCAGTATTCATCTTTAACACGGTATTCGTCGCATCCCTAACCTTCTCCATCGTCGAAACCGACACCAACCAGGGATTCGCCTACTTCGACACCCGCACCCGCCTGTGGGAATTCGCCATCGGCACCCTGCTGGCGATGCTCACCCTCAAATGGAAGGCGCCCGAAAAGGCGCGAGTCGTCATGGGCTGGGTCGGCATCATCGGCCTGGTCACCTGCGGTGCAATCCTGCCCGTCGAACGAGCCTTCCCCGGCTACCTGGCGCTCTGGCCCGTGCTCTCCGGCGCGCTCGTCATCATGGCAGGCCGCACCAACAGCCGCTGGGGCATCGACCGACTGCTGGTCTCCGCACCCCTGCAGAACCTGGGCAACATCTCCTACGCCCTATACCTGGTGCATTGGCCCATCCTCATCCTCTACAGCAGCGCCGTCGGCACCTCCCGCGTGAACATCATCGAAGGCACCATCATCATCCTTGCCTCCATCGGCCTGGCATGGCTACTCATCCGCTTCGTCGAAAAGCCGCTGCGTTACCGCAAGGATCCCTTCGTACCCTGGCTCATGATGAAGATGCGCTTCAAGACCGTCTTCTCCGTCAAGACCTGGGCAGACCAGCTCGCCTTCATCCTCGCTATCTTCCTGGTCGCCGGCGTACCCCTGACCGCCGCACAGACCTGGATCGGCTACCGCAACGCCCAGTCCGAGCAGAACGCCGAACTGAAGGTACAGACCGTCAGCGAAAACTACCCCGGCGCCCGCGCAATCGGCGGTGCCCAGCAGGGACTCATTGACAACCCCATCCCCTCCGGTGGTGACGTCAAAGCCCAGTACGAAGGCCTGAGCGACACCTGCACCGGCGCCTTCGCACCCTCCGACCCGGCACTCGCCAAGTACTGCAGCCTGCAGAAGAACGGCGGCGACGACGTACCGCTGACCATGGTCATCGGCAACTCCCACGCCGAACAGGCGCTGAGCTCCTTCAAGCCCATCGCGGAGCAGACCAAAACCAACCTGCAGGCCTACCTGCTCGGTGGCTGCCAGTACCCGGTCCGCGCCGTCAACGCCAGCAACGAATGCTCGGAATTCAACACCAAGATGACCGAGGAAATCCTCAAGCGCAAGCCGCAGACCGTGGTACTCATCGCGACTATTGCTCAGGCACGCTCGAACGATGAACGCGTTGACCCGAGCCTGGATGAGACGGTCCGCCGTCTCACCGAGGCAGGAATCCAGGTCATCGGCCTGCGCGATAACCCGCGCTTCGAGTACAACATCTACGAATGCGCTCAGAAGGCCGGCGCCGACAAGAGCTCCTGCGCACGACCCGCGAGCGACAAGTACGCCGCAGAAAACCCCGCGAAGGAAATCTTCGACAAGTACCGCGACCAGGGCGCCGTCATGGTGGACCTGAAGGACGTGTACTGCCCGGACGGCATGTGCAGCCCCGTGGTCGGAAACATCTACGTCTACTTCGACGATAACCACGTTTCTAAGACCTACGGACGCACCATGGCGCAGGAAGTGTTCCAGCGTGCTGCAGAAGGCGGCTGGCTCGTCAACGGAAAAGTGAACTTCTAAAGTTCGCCAATACAGCGGATCCCCCGAACTGTTCTACAGAAGTATGAACAGAGAGGGGGATCCGCTATTTTCTTACCTGAAATTAGGATAGGCTAAGTTATGAGGCTCCCGGGAGAAGCCTTAGGAAAAGAAAGGACGCCATGAAAGAAATCACCGAACGCACCCTCAAAGTAGAGAACGTCAGCCTCGGCTACGGCGAAACCACCATCGTCAAAGACCTCTCCCTCGAATTCCCCAAGGGTAAAATCACCGCCATCATCGGTCCCAACGGTTGTGGCAAATCTACTCTTCTGCGCGGTGTCTCCCGACTGCTCAAGCCGCTCAACGGCGACTTCACCCTCGACGGCAAATCCACCCACGAATACTCCATGAAGGGCTTCGCCCAGATGGTCGGGCTCATGCCCCAGCACCCCATCGCCCCCGAAGGCATCACCGTAGCCGACCTCGTCTCCCGAGGACGCTACCCCTACCAGGGCCTCTTCAAACGCAATAGCGCCGAAGACGACGAGGCGGTTGCTTGGGCTCTCGAAGCCACCGATACCATGTCCCTTGCAGAACGCCAGGTCACCGAACTCTCCGGCGGTCAGCGTCAGCGCGTCTGGATTGCTATGGCGCTCGCCCAAGAAACCGACATCCTGCTGCTGGACGAGCCGACCACCTACCTCGACCTGGCACACCAGGTAGAGCTACTCGACCTGCTCTCGGAACTCAACGAACAGCGCGGCACCACCATGATCATGGTGCTGCACGAACTGAACCTCGCCGCCCGAGTCGCCGACTACCTTGTTGCCATGAAGGACGGCTTCATCGTTGCCCAGGGCGAAGCGCACGACGTACTCACCCGCGAGAACCTGCACACCATTTTCGGGCTGAAAGCTGAGGTTGCAGACCCGTTTAACGACGGTAGCGTGGTGGTGGTACCTCACCCGCGTAACGCGTCCACTGTTGCCGGTTCAGCTGTCGCGTCCTAAGAAACCCCGGCGCATATCTGAAGAAACGCCCGTAACAGTGGGATACTGGAAGACAGGACGCACCGAAAGCTAAGCGAAGAAGCCGGTACACCGCGCGGGTGTACCGGCTTCTTCCATAGAAGGGCTAAACTCTACAGACGCCCGGAAAGAAGAAAACAATGACGACCCCGCTCCTAGACTCCAACGGCAAGCTCAACGGCGAATCAGTACGCTATGTAGCAATCGGTGACTCCTTCACCGAAGGCGTGGGCGACGTTGACCGCCGCCGCCCCAACGGGCTGCGCGGCTGGGCAGACCGCGTTGCCGAAGGCCTCGGCGCAGTAGACCCGCAGGCTCAGTACGCAAACCTCGCCATCCGCGGCCGCCTGCTCGGTCCCATTCTGGATGAACAGCTGCCCCGAGCCCTCGACCTCTGCCCCAACATCGTCACCTTCTACGGCGGCGGCAACGACATTATGCGTCCCAACGTTGATATTGACCAGCTCATGACCCGCGTGGACGAAGCCTTCGCTGCCATGCGTGCCCAAGACATCACGATCCTGACCATTACGGGCCTGGATGTGCAGGGTCAGGGCCCCTTCGCCCGCACCCGCGGCCGCACCGCAACCTACAACGAACTGCTACGCGGCATCGCCGAAGACCACGGCGCACACATTATCGACTACTGGCGCTGGACTGACTTCCTCGACTGGCGCCTGTGGGCTGACGACCGCCTGCACATGAACGACCTGGGCCACGAGCGCTTCGCCTCCCGCGTGCTGACGCAGCTCGGCTTGCCCGGCGTGGTGACCGAATCGGTACTGCCGCCGGAGGTGCAGCTGACCGCTCGCGAGAAGATTGAGCAGGAGGCACGCTGGGTTCGTGAGTTCGCCCTGCCGTGGATTGGCCGCCGCCTGAAGGGTACGAGCTCCGGTGACGGCGTGAGCCCCAAGTACCCGCAGTGGGTCCCCGCGGCAAGCCTGAAGAACTAGGCTGAAGAACTAGGGTCGCGGTGGCTCACGATACGGCGTAGAACCCTAGCCAGAACCGTATCGGTAGGGGAGCGCTCTGTGCCGTATCTGCCCCATACTTGTGTCGTATCTACGCCGTAACTGGGGCGGTGAATCCGCCGTTACTCGCACCGCTACGAGCCCTTAAACTGCCCTTTAAAACCGGGGCGGAAGCGTTAAAACGAGAGTTAAAAGCTCTTTAAACGCGTGTTTAAGCCTGTTTAACAGCCCTGTGCACACCATCAGAAGCGGTGGCGCGGGGCTGTTTGCGGCTTAAATCCGGCTTAAGCTGTTAATCTCACAACATGAATTTCACCGGTGTAATTTATCCCCGGTCACATAGAGAATGCCCGTTCTTAAATCGGTGCATTAACGCCTGACTAGGGGCGTTAAAGATTCCCTTAAAAACATCTGGACTTGCAAAAACACCCATTTTTGGTAGAATGGGTAGGTATGTTTGCCGCCCGACGGCAGGCGTGCATCCGCGAATCGAGCGCTTCGCTTAAACGAGGCGCGATCGGCTCAGAACACCGAGATTCCGCGGATTTTTAAGGCAAAATCCGGCGTGCAGGCTTGCACGAACCCCCGTATTTACCTAGAATTTAACGCTGTTCGTAGTGGTGGAAACGCCTCTCGACACTAATAAGCTTCACCGTTTTTCCCGCGGCGGGGATCGATGCGTGGCCTCTCACCCACGTGACGATCTCAAACACTCTAGCCCGGCGAATAACCCGGTGCTTCTACATTGGTGGCGGGACGCTCACGAGTAACATCGACTGCGTACCGTCATAAAAGTCAATCAATAAAGGAGTGAAACATGGCAGCAGTCTGCCAGGTGACCGGAGCTGTTCCCGGCTTTGGACACAGCATTTCGCACTCGCATCGCCGCAACAAGCGTCGATTCGACCCGAACGTTCAGAAGAAGACCTACTGGGTTCCTTCGCTGCGTCGTAAGGTAACCCTGAACGTGTCCGCTAAGGGCATCAAGGTTATCGATGCTCGTGGCATCGATGCCGTTGTTGCAGAAATCATCGCACGCGGGGAGAAGATCTAGTAAATGGCATCCAAGGCTAAGGACCTCCGTCCTATCATCAAGCTCAAGTCCACTGCTGGCACCGGTTACACCTACGTGACCCGTAAGAACCGCCGCAACAACCCCGACCGCATGGTGCTGAAGAAGTACGACCCCGTCGTTCGCAAGCACGTTGACTTCCGAGAGGAGCGCTAAGAATGGCTAAGAAGTCCAAGATCGCTCGCAACGAGCAGCGCAAGGTCATCGTCGCTCGCTACAACGAGAAGCGTATCGCGCTGAAGAAGACCCTGATCGACGAGAACGCTACCCCCGAGGAGCGCGAAGCAGCACGCGTGGCACTGCAGAAGCTGCCCCGCAACGCTTCCCCCGTTCGCGTGCGTAACCGCGACCAGATCGACGGCCGCCCCCGCGGTACCTTCCAGAAGTTCGGTATCTCCCGCGTGCGCTTCCGCGAGATGGCACACCGCGGCGAGCTGCCCGGTATCACCAAGTCCAGCTGGTAAATCTGGTATTTTAGTTCCTAAACGGTTTTCCGTCGTCACCGACGGTCACTCGCTTTAGACTCAAACCTTAAGTCTCTGGAAGGGGCACCCTAATGGCTAAGAACCGTACCGAACTCGTTGCAGAGGTTGCAGAGAAGTCTGGCAAGAGCCAGGCAACTGTAAACGCAGTCCTCGACGCAGTGTTCCAGGTTTTCGAGTCTTCCGTCTCCAAGGGCGAGAAGATCACCATCCCCGGTTGGATGGCAATCGAGCGCACCGACCGTGCAGCTCGTACCGGCCGTAACCCGCAGACCGGCGAAACCATCCAGATTCCCGCCGGTCACGGCGTGAAGCTGACCGCAGGCTCCAAGCTGAAGGCAGCAGTCGCTAAGAAGAAGTAATTCTTGAGACTTTGAATCTGATAAAAGACCCCCACCCTCACGGTGGGGGTCTTTTGTTATGCCAATTTGTTGTGTCTAGAGACAGGGGAGGGGGAACGGTAGGAAGTAGAAGAAACATGTGGAGGGGTGAGAAGTGGGTATTCAAGACCCTAACCCTATACTCGAGCCATAAAACACAGAAAGTGGCCCGTTTTCACAGAGGAAGCTATGATGGGCTACAGAAAAATAAAGAAAATTTATTCATTTGAGCATAAAGCTATGCATGAGCTGAGCGAAAAATCGGGATTATCAAACCCGCTGAGAAAAATACTTATACATCGCCGTGCGAACACAGCTTAAACACAGCAAACTAAAGCTCAATCTTAGACTCACACCCTAAGCTGGAGTCACCGGCGAAGGAAAAGCCACACACCATACACAACGGCCCCATCCAACCGGAAAATCAACCATACAAACCCCGGACGATTGACCCTCCGGGACGCACAAGGAGAACCACCTCATGGCACGCCCCGCCCAGAACACTTCCGCACAGACCACCAACCGTCGCTTCCGCACTGGCGCAGCAGCACTGTCACTGGCAACAATCGCAGCACTCGGCCTGAGCGCCTGCGGTGCGCAGAACACCTCCGCTTCCGCCCCGGCACCCACCGCAACCGCAACCGCCAAGGCATCCTCCACCGCCGACGCGGCAGTTAATGCGGGCAACGGCAAGGTCACCGTCAAGGCAAGCGACGCAGCCTCCCCGAGTGCCACCGCAAGCAGCTCCCAGGGCACCGTAACCGTCACCGAAGGCGGCGTGACCGTCAACGGCGCCAACGGTACCGGCGTGACTGCAGACGCTAGCGGCAACGCAACCGTCAACGGCGGCTCTGCATCGAACAACTCCGGTTCCTCCGCAAAGGTCGACGAGAAGGCAGGCGAGACCTCCGCCAAGAGCGGCTCGAATGGCTCCGTGACCGTCGATAGTGGAACCGTCAGCGCAGCCAACGGCTACACCCTCATCGAAATCAAGGCCGACGGCGGCTGGTCCTACCACGCACCCAACGGCGACATCATTGAGGTACGAGCTGACGGCTCCTGGGAGCGCGTTGGCGATGGAGGCGTCGTTGAGGTCGATGCTGACGGCTCCTGGGAACAGACCGGTGAGAACGGCGTCATTGAAGTAGAAGCTAACGGCACCTGGGAACAGACCGGCGGCAGCGGCACGATTAAGGTACCGACCGTTCCCGCCAAGCCCGCTGGCGCTACTGTTAACCCCGTCAAGCCCGTCACTCCCCGTAACTAACTGAAGTGGCCAGCCGATAAGCCGGGCGGAAACGTGGGATATCCCACCCGCTAGAATGCGGATAAACGCCCGCCGGCTCGGATAAAAGCCCCCAAACTCGATAGAATTAACGCGGTTGGTTACACCGATAATTGTTATGGAATCCCACAAGGATCCTGCGCACGACGCGAATACGTCGCCAACTAGCCGCACCATACTAACAACCACAAGGAGAAACAATGGCTATCGCCCCCGCAATGAAGAAGACCACCGCGGTTCTGTCCATCGCTTTCGCAGGCGCACTGGGCCTGAGCGCATGCGGCTCCCAGTCCTCTTCCACCACCACCGCGACTGCATCCGCATCCGCTTCTGCAACTGCTTCCGCAAGCGCATCGGCTAAGGCATCCTCTGCAGCTGCAACCACCTCGGCTGCTTCCGCTTCCGCTACTGCAGATGTGAAGGTTGACAAGGACGGCAACGTCACCGTCAAGGCTAACGACGGCGAGGGCAACTCCGCAGACGTGAAGGTCGGCGCAGACGGCAAGGCATCCGTAGACGCTAAGGACTCCGAGGGTAACTCCTCCAAGGTAGAGTCCGACGCAAAGGGCAACACCAAGGCTGAGTCCAAGGACTCCGAGGGCAACAGCACCTCCACCGTTGAGGGCGACGTTGTTGCTTCCGAGGACGGCGGCTGGACCATTCAGGGTGACGAAGGTCAGGTAGCTGTACAGGCTGACGGCTCCTGGAGCCGCCAGGACGCAAACGGCCAGGTCGCAGTCAAGGCTGACGGCTCCTGGAGCATCCAGGCTAACAGCGGCCTGCAGGCAACCGTGGACGCATCCGGTGAAGTAACCTCCATCGTTGGCGGCGAGAAGGCAGACCTGAAGGCTCCGAAGGTTCCCGCAAAGCCCGCACAGGCTAAGGTCGCCCCCGTCAAGCCCGCACAGCCCAAGTAAGCTGTAAAGAGCTAACAGCGGCTTGTGGCGCTCGTAGAGCGTGACAGTCCGTGACTTATGAAGACGCCCCGTGCGCATCCGATAGTGATGCGTGCGGGGCCGTTTTGCGTCTTCAAGTTGCGCTGAACTCCTAGGGAAAATAGGAAGCTTCGCATAACTGTTGTTAGGATTAGGGAGGCGCTCAGAATCTAGCTCTCACTCAACTCTCACTCAACAAACAACCACACTATAGGTCTCCCCGGCATAGCACGGGGATCTACCAGAAAAGAGAACACAGTGAAGAAAACTATGGCTGTTCTGTCCCTGAGCCTCGCCGCAACCTTCGGTCTTGCCGCGTGCAGCTCCAACGCCAAGGCACCCGCCGAAAGCCAGAGTGCATCCGCGAGCGCGTCCGCTTCGGCAAGCGCGTCTGCCTCCTCCAGCGCGTCCGCAACTGCAACCACCTCGGCAGCTACCTCAGCATCCACTTCGGCAAGTGCATCTGCTTCTGCACACGCAAATAGCTCGAGCTCCTCCGCTAAGGCATCCGAAAGCCAGAAGAGTGGACTGTCGGGTGCTTCCTCCATGCCCACGGACCCCACCGATAGCAACTACGGTCCGCAGCTATACGCGCATTACAAGGAAGCCGTCGAAGAGGCTAAGAAAGACCGCTCCGCCAAGAAGACTACGAACACTGAAGGCAACGTGTACACTGCCCCTGACGGAAGCATCGCTGTTGTCGAAGCTAAGAACGGTAACTACATCAGCATTGAGAAAGACGGTAGCTGGGTACGTGTGACCCCTGAAGGTGAGGTTGCCGCCGTGACTGATAAGGGCGGCTGGGTTGCCGTCAAGCCTAACGGTGAAGTAATTAGCGTTGATGAGAACGGTGCGGCTTCCATTATGAACGTTAAGACCTCGGAGGTTTCGGGCGACTACCAGTCCCTGGAGCTGCCCAAGCCCCCGGCTCCTGTGGGAGACCTGCCTGCCCCGAAGAATCCCGTTAAGCCGACCAGCCTGGCTACGAACTAAACGTATCCACTACATAGCTGGTGACTAGCTAGACCCGTTCGCCCCGTGCGCATCCGAGCGTGATGCGTGCGGGGCGTTTTTGCGTCTTCAAGCCGCGCTGAGAAGACCAGTAGAGCTGAGATGACCCGTAAGCGGGGGAGGGGGCACCGCACCATCTCAGGGAGCTTTCAGGTCGCGGTGCTAGCATGGTGGCGTACACCGGGCATACCGGAGTACAGGTCAACCACACTACGCACTGCGCCGTTGCAGAGCGGCGCATACAGAAAGAGAAAATACAGTGAAGAAGTCTATTGCTGTTCTGTCCCTGACCATTGCCGGTGTCCTCGGCCTTGCAGCCTGCGGCGGCAACTCCGGCACCAACTCCAACTCCTCCGCATCGGCAAGCGCGTCCGCTTCCGCAACCGCTTCTGCAACCGCTTCCGCAACTGCCTCGGCACCCGCAAGCACCTCCGCAGCAGCAACCAGCAAGAGCACCACCTCCGCAGCAGCTGAAACCACCAAGGCAGAAACCAAGGCCACCCAGGGTACCATCAGCACCCCCACCGACCTGCCCACCGATGCAAACGAAGCACTCAAGAAGGCTGAAGGGTCCGCCCAGCAGGCAGGCTCCGCAGGCTACACCGCCAGCAAGGAAGCCCTGAACGATTTCAAGACTGAGGCCGGTGTGAAGAAGGCGCAGACCAGCGACGGCACCGTCTACTACAACGATGAATTCGCTGCCTTCGAATCCAAGGACGGCGCTATTGTCAGCATCCAGAATAACGGTGTGTGGACCAGCATCGACGCCAACGGTACGACCATCGTCGTGAGCAATGACGGCTCCTGGATTAAGACCAACCCCAAGGAGAACCTCTACACCGTCGTCAAGGCAGACGGTACCGCCTCCGTACTGAACACCAAGACCTTCGAACAGGCAACCGATGTCTCCACCATCGAGGTCCCGAAGGCCCCGGCCCGCATCGACGGCTTCAACGGCACCGCTAAGACCCCGGTCAAGCCCACCAAGATTGCTGACCTCTCCGAGGTCGCAGGCGCCAAGTAATGCAGACGCCAAATAAAAACTAGCCCCTGCCCTCTGCCCCCGGGCCGAACAGCCCGACAGAACAGGGGCACCAGCGCCCCGCACGTATCCGACCGTGATGCGTGCGGGGCGCTTTGCGTCTTCAAGCTGAGCTGGGAAGACCCGTAGAGCTGGGAAGACCAGCGAAAGTAGCGGGGGAGGGGGGGAGCACCGCACCATCTCAGGGAGCTTCCAGGCCGCGGTGCTAGCATGAGGGCATACACCGGGGAGGTACCCGAGCACAGGTCAACCACATTACGCACTGCGCCGTTGCAGAGCGGCGCATGCAGAAAGAGAAAATACAGTGAAGAAGTCTATTGCTGTTCTGTCCCTGACCATTGCCGGTGCCCTCGGCCTTGCAGCTTGCAGCGGTAATTCCGGCACCAACTCCGGCACCAACTCCTCTGCATCGGCTAGCGCGTCCGCTTCCGCAACTGCCTCGGCCCCTGCAAGCACCTCCGCAGCCGCTGAAACCACCAAGGCAGAAACCAAGACCACCCAGGGGACCATCAGCACCCCCAGCGGTCTGCCCAGCGAAGCAACCGAAGCACTTAAGAAGAGCGAGGACTCCAACCAGCAGGAAACCTCCGCATTCTACAGCGCCGTCAAGGAATCCCTGAACGAGTTCAAGAACGAGTCCGATGTAAAGAAGGTACAGACCAGCGACGGCACCGTCTACTACAACTATGAAGTCGCTGTCTTCGAAACAAAGGACGGCGCTATTGTCATCATCAAGAATACCGGTGCGTGGAGTAGATTTGACTCCAACGGCGGAACCATCGTCGTGGAAGAGGACGGCTCCTGGATTAAGACCAACCCCGAGGACAACCTCTACACCGCCGTCAAAGCAGACGGCGCCGCTGCCGTGCTGAACACTAAGACCTTAGAGCAGACAACCGACCTCTCCACCATCGAGATCCCGAAGGCACCTGCCCGTATCGACGGCTTCCGCGGCACCGCTAAGACCCCGGCCAAGCCCACCAAGGTTGGTAACTTCTCTGAGATTACAGGCCTCTAGTAAAAAATAGCTCCTGCCCCGGGCCGAACAGCCTGACAGAACAGGGCCACCAGCGCCCCGTGCGCATCCGACCGTGGTGATGCGTGCGGGGTGCTTTCGCGTTCAGAAGGAGGGGACTCAGGCTCTTCCCAGACAGCGGTGCTAGGATGTGGGCATGCCCGAAGCTGGGCATTACCAACCACATCCATACACAGCGTTGTGATGATGTCGCGACGCATGACGGAAAGAGAAATCCGCCGTGAAGAAGTCTATTGCTGTACTGTCTCTCAGCGTGGCAAGCCTGCTCGGTCTAGCCGCCTGCGCCCCCTCCATAAAAGCGCCCGTAGCCTCCGGAAGGTCCGCATCGGCAAGCGCCTCCGCTTCACCCTCTGCCTCGCCCTCTGCACGTAGCGAGAGCTCATCTAGCCCCTCATCTAAACCTACTTCGAGCGCTTCTGGCAGGGCAACCGCTAGCAGCGACACAACGCAGGGAGCATCCTCAGCGGTAGGGGCTGACGAGATGCAGTACAAGGCCAGGAAACACTACGAAACGTACTACCAAAAAATTGCCGAGGCTGAGAAGGACCCCGCCGTTGTGAAGGGCGAAAACGCCGATGGTAAGACCTACATCTTAGAAAAAGACAAGCTTGCTATGGTCGTGGGGAAGAACAATGAATACATCATCTTCCACCAGCATGACGGGAACTGGAGCCGTCTGAGGCCTAACGGTGAGCTAGAACTAACGTACTCCGATGGGGCCTGGGTCAGGGTAATGCCGGACGGTGAACGTATCGCAGTCAAGGCGAGCGGTAACACCAACATTGCCTACCATCAGGGCGATGTATCCGAGGACATCATTACCTCGCTGAAAACCCCCGAAGTCCCCGCCCAAGTGGAAGGTTTCGCGAGCGTCCCCCAAAAACCTGTAAAGCCGAAGAAGCTTGGCACGGTTGTGGGCACGAAGTAAAAAGCCTCGAGCGTCTCGGTCCGTGCGCATCCGTTTTGGATGTGCACGGACCGATTTTTAATATCTGCCTGCGCGTCTCTACCTGAGACGGGGTTACTCCTTTGGGACAAGCTGCACGCGGTCGCTTGCAAACTCGAGACCGAGTCTCTGAAGAGCCGCACAACTCTCAACAACAGGGAATATGACTTAATATGACGGGTCGTTAAGCACTCAAGTCACAAAGCTCAACTCCCAGCGAACCACCCACCCCACGCTGGCATAATGGGGACAGCAAACCAACGCGCCCACACGCGGCGCACCCAACAGGAGAGAAAACCATGAGCGAGAACACCACCCGCAGCGTACGCGTACGCGCCAGCGAACTTGAAGGCCGAGCCTGGCTCAACACCGGCGACAAAAACCTCACCCTGGCCGACCTTCGCGGCAAAATCGTTATTCTCGACTTCTGGACCCTCTGCTGCATCAACTGCCTGCACGTCCTCGACGAACTACGCCCCCTCGAAGAAGAATTCTCCGACGTACTCGTCACCATCGGCGTACACAGCCCCAAATTCGAACACGAAGCAGACCCCGTAGCGCTCGCCGCAGCCGTCGACCGCTACCACATCACCCACCCCGTACTCGACGACCCCGAACTGACCACCTGGCAGGCATACACCGCCCGCGCATGGCCCACCCTCGTCGTCGTCGACCCCGAAGGCTACATCGTCGCCCACCTCTCCGGTGAAGGCCACGTACAGGGCCTCACCTCCCTCGTACGCGAACTCGTCGCAGAACACGAAGCGAAGGGCACCCTGCACCGCGGCGACGGCCCCTACGTGCCCCGCCCCAAGGCAGCAGGCACCTACGCCTTCCCCGGCAAAGCAATCGAACTGCCCGCCGAATTCGGTCCCGCAAACCTCTTCGGCAACCGCGAACGCACCTACCTCGTCGCAGACAGCGCACGCCACCGCATCCTGCAGGTAGCAGCCGACCTCAACACCGTCATCAACACCTACGGCGGCGGCGACGACCCCGTGAACCACCCCGTCAAGGGCCACGTCGACGGCACCGGCACCGAAGCACGCTTCAACGAACCCGCCGGCCTCGCCCTCGTACCCGAAAACCTGCGCGAACAGCTCGGCTACGACGTGCTGGTAGCCGACACCGTCAACCACCGCCTGCGCTCCCTCAACCTGAGCACCGGCGAAGTGCGCACCCTCGCAGGCAACGGCGTGCAGCGCGTCATCGACGGCGATAACGCCATCACCGGCGACCCCAACCACATCCCCGCCGGCGTACCCGCCACCGACATTGCGCTCTCCTCGCCCTGGGACGCGGTCTACTCCCGCGAAGCCGGCCAGTTCATCATCGCCATGGCAGGCACCCACCAGCTCTTCGGCTACGAACCCGTCACCGGCACCGTCAGCATCTTCGCAGGCTCTGGCGTCGAAGGCCTCGCCGACGGCCCCGCCGCCGACGCATGGTTCGCCCAGCCCTCCGGCATCATCGAAGCACGCGACGGCAGCCTCTGGGTCGCATGCTCCGAAACCAGCGGCCTGCGCCACGTCACCTTCACCGAGGATGGCGTACAGGTCACCTCCGCCGTTGGCAAGGGCCTGTTCGACTTCGGCTTCGTCGACGGTGACTCCGACACCGCCCGCATGCAGCACCCCCTCGGCCTGACCGAACTGCCCGACGGGTCCATCGCCGTCGCCGACACCTACAACGGCGCCATCCGCCGCTGGGACCCCGCAACCGGCACCCTCGGCACCCTCGAACGCGGCCTCGACGAACCCTCCGACCTGCTCGTCGAAGAAGTACCCGGCGAAGAACCGCGCCTCATCATCGTCGAAACCAACGCCCACCAGCTCGTACGCGCCTCCATCCCCGCGAAGGCACAGCACGTCGACGAAGGCGCCATCACCACCGCACGCCCCTCCACCAAGCTCACCGGCGGCACCCTCGAATTCACCTCACGATTCACCGTGCCCACCGGCCAGAAGCTCGACACCCGCTGGGGCGACCCCACCCAGCTGAAGATCTCCTCCACCCCCGAGAACTTCATCCTGGAAGGCGCCGGCACCTCCACCGGACTGACCCGCACCCTCGTACTCAACCCCGAAATCACGGAGGCAGTCCTGCACATCACCGCCCGCGCCGCCGCCTGCGACGGCACCCCCGACGGTGACATCCCCGAGCACGCAGCATGCCACCTCTACCAGCAGGACTGGGGTATTCCCGTCGTCGTGACCGGTGACGAGGCAGACGAAAGCGAACTCGTCCTGGACCTGCGCGGTATCAACTAGGGATCTATAAAAGAATCAAGGGTCAGTATTATCCTCGCTCCTACAGGGGCACCCGTCCTCGCTTCGCTCGGACACCCTGATGTCGCTACGGATAATACTGACCCTTTTCTGTTGTGCCCCCTGATACCGCTGCGGATAGTACCGGTTCCCTTTGTACTTTTAGGATTGTGGGACGCGAAAGGGCCGGGTCATCCTCGCTCCTACAGGGGCACCCGTCCTCGCTTCGCTTCGGACACCCTGATGTCGCTACGGATAATACTGACCCTTTCTTTGCCCATATAAGCCACGAGCCAGTATGCTCTTCCGCTCCTACAGGGGCACCCGCCCTCGCTTCGCTCGGGCACCCTGATGTCGCGTTCAGAGCATACTGGCTCTCGCAGCTCAGCGGCTTTAGAAGGAGACTCGGACCGCCTTCGCATCCGCCTCCACCGACGCCTTCAACGTAAACGGAATCTCCTTCTGCACCTGCGAACGCGCACCCGTATACAAATCCAACTGGGTAAACGACACCTTCGCCGTACCCGACATCGGCTTCAACGACCACACACCCGCCGAACTCACACTCACCTGCGGATCCGCAACCTTCACCACAGACCACTTCACCTCAGAATCCACACGACCCGTAAACGCATACTCAAAAGGGCACCCACCAGGATAAAGAGTGCTCTGCTGCGTGCACTTCTTCAAATGATCCTGCACCTGCTCCTTCACCGACGACAACGCATTATCACTCGGCTTCAACTCCATACGCACCGCATGATTCGCATCCTGCGCAGTCACCACCTCATTCACCTTCTGCGCCGTATACACCGTCGAATCATAGGACACCGCATACACACCCGGATAAAACACCGGGAACGACGCCGCACCCTTATCCACCGCAACCTTACGGTTATTAATCGTCGCAGCCTCCACACCCTGAATATTCACCTTCACCGACGGCAAAGACGCCTCATCAATAGCCCACTTATCAAAAAAGCCCCAATGCGTACCCGAACGATGCAAACGAAAATCCGTATGCTGCTGCGAACCCTCCAACGTATAGGACGCACGCACCGTCGCATGCTCACCATCCTCGCTGGTCTCCACCACCTCATACGACACCTCACCCAACGAAGACACCGAACGCCTCAAAGCATCCCCATCCAGCAAAGATGCGTCACCCTCAGGAATCTGTGCACCCAACAGGCCACGCGCATACGAACCATTACCCGTACGCAACGCATGAAAATACTCCCGCACCTGACCCGTCGGGCCATACACCAGCTTATTCGTCATAACCAGCGCCGCAACAGCCACAGAAACCGCCACCACAACACCGACCATCCACATTGCCAGAACCCGCTCCACGGGAGAAAAATTACGCATAGAACCAGAGTAACGCAGGTAGTCCGCTAGGTTTCACGCACCGCACACACTAAAGTTGTGTATATGGCAGAACGCGCTCACGAAGTCCCCGCCAAATACGGCGAAGTCAACGAACTATTCCACCCCCGCATGCGCTCCTACGGCAGGCGCATCGAAGCGGCACTCCCCGGCACCATCGTGCTCCTCGCCGCGCTCGCCTTCATCTTCTACAAGCGACCCGCCCTGCCGTACACCATCCTCGTGCTGCTCATCGGCACCATCGCAGGCGTCAACCTCTACTCAGTCCTCAAACCCACAATCATCGTCATCACCAAAACCCACGTGCTCCGCGCACGCACCTTCGGCTGGTTCGCCGTACCCCTCGAAAACATCGACCACACCATCTACGCCGAAAAGCTCTACCCCAAAAAAGCCTACGGCCAGAAACTCAAAACCGTCGCCGGCCGCCTACGCTACCGCAGCTTCCCCGCCATGTGGGCCGTCGACAAAAACGGCAAACAGCTCATGCGCATCGACGGCCGCGTCTGGGACGGCAAAACCATGCGAGAAGTCTCCTCCAAGCTCTCCGCCCAAACCACCATCTACAAGCAGATCAATGTGGTCAACATGGACAAAGAACACAAGGGACTCATCACCTTCAACGAGCTACACCCCGGCTGGCGCTCCAGCCTCATGACCGCGCTTGCCGTCATCATCGTGGTAATCCTCTTCGCCGCATCCTTCATGCCCGAAGAAGTAGCCCGCAACATCTACATGATCCACTAGAACGCCCATTCTTCTTTAGTGCCTCTTCTGGACGCGCTTCTTCCGGACACACAAAAGGCCCGGCACCCACCCCACACGGGGCAGGCGCCGGGCCATTTGTATGCCTAGCTAAATGCGCTTAGCGCGCTCGCAGCAGAGGCGAGCCTAGCTTTAGATACGAGCCTAGCTCGCCGGGCGGGACAGCACCGCCACCAGGAACTCCGAAGAACCCTCAATAAACGGGTGCATCTGCCACGACGAATAGACGTTATCAACGTTCAGACCGACCTCGCGAGCATCCGCCAAGAACTGCTCAAACGCGTAGTCACGGCCCGGACCCGAACCGTAACCCACGACAGCGCGGCCACCCGGCACCAGCACGCGGCGGAAGTTCTCCACCACCGGCTTACGGGTCGAACGGGCGAGGAAGCCCATCACGTTACCCGCACATACCAGCAGCTCAAAGCCGTTCTCCTCAGTGGCGTCACCCTCAATGCCCAGCACCTCCGGCAAATCCACCAGGTCAGCCGTAATCCACGTAGCATCCGGGCAGACGCGGCGCGCCTCCTCAATCAGCTCAGGATCAATATCCACACCCGTCACACGGTGACCCAGCGCGTGCAACTGCTTACCCACACGACCAGGACCCGAACCCGCATCAAGAATCTTCGCGCCACGAGAAGCCAACGCATTCACCAGACGAGACTCACCCGCCATATCATTACCCTCAGCCTCCATCGCCTTAAAACGGTCAATGTACCACTGCGAGTGATTCGGGTTGCTCTCCTTGCGGACCAGCCACAAGGACTTCTCACGCTCGCCCGGAGCGTTGAAACTCATCATTGCCATAAAAACTCCTTAGACAGGGTTGAGGATGCGCCAGCCACCAGGCGAGGTGACCGCGGCGTATAAGCGGTGTGTGCGCTACGTTCTAGCATAGCCCCACCCGGCGTCTGCCGGTAAGGGCAGTAAGAGCCGGACGGGGCTACGGGAGGGGAGCAGACACTACCGGGGTGCGTTTAGAGGTGGTCGCCCTCAGTATTCGACGTACCCTCAGCAATCGCCTTACGCATCTGTTCCTGGCGCTCCTCCTCAGCCAGACGAGCAGCCTCAGCGAACTGTGCCTCAATATCGGTCAGCAACGCCTCAACCTCCTCCTTACCAGCCACCGGACCACCAGCAATCAGACCATCAGCGCCCAAAACCACAGCCAACGGCACACCATTACCGAAATTCGCGCGCGCACCAGCATCACGGTCAATCAGCGGAGTCAACCCTTCAGGCAACGTACCCGCATTACGCGAGGTCTGCAACGACTCCAGGCTCGAATACACCGGATGCAACGCCACCTGCGGCAGACGCTCCTGCCACGAAGACATCGTCTTCAAAAACTTCACGCAACCAGCACACGTTGCCGACACGAACACCAGCATACGCGCCTGATTCTTAGCCAACGCACGCATATTCGTGTGGCGACCATTCTCCAGGTACAGCGCCGCATGAGGAATCGGCATGCGAACATACTGCTCCTCGCCGTTCTCGTCATACACCGGCTCCGGCAAAATCACTTCAGCCTGCGGCTCCGGCTGCGCCAGAGCATCACCGCGGCGAACAGCCTCCAACGTCAATGCAATCAGCGCCGCACCAACAACCCAAGTCCAGCCGCTAGCGCTCAGACCCAGCAGAGTCGACACAACACCCGTGCCGCCCTTCAACGCACTCGCATGCGCGCCAGCCGCCGCCAACAACAGCGCAATATTACGGACCAGCGTATAACGGCTCACCGGCGCATTCGACTCAGAACCAAAACAATTACAACCCGCGGTACGACCCGTCGCCAGCGCGCGCGCAATCACCACCGTATAGAACAGCATCAGAATCAATGCCAAACCCGACGCAATCACAACAGGCAAACGCACCGGTGACAACAGCAGGACGGCGGCTAGGGCAATCTCGAACCACGGCAGGATCAGCGACACCGCACGGGTCGGCGCAATCTTCTCCAAACCAAGATTCTGAATACCAGTCACGGTACTCTGCGGATCCTTCGCCTTAGCAATGCCGCTAACGAGCAGAGTTAAGGCGATGAGAGTCGTGCACAAAACAAGCGGCACAGTAGGGACGGTGAGCATAAAACTCCTAGAGTGAGTGTGCGAAAACAGGAGGCGGCAGGGCAGTTTTTAGGCAGAATAAACCGCGCGACGTCCCGCCGTGTTATACACGATTTTACGCCCTGCACATGGGGAATCGTTTCTATGCACTTAAGCGGAAAGCGGCATACGCCCTCGTTCCTACAGGGGAACCCGTCCTCGCTTCGCTTCGGACACCCTGATGTCACTACGGGCGATACCGCTTTCCTTAGGGCTTGGCGCGCTATGCCCTTCCTCCGCTCCTACAGGGGACCCGCCCTCGCTTCAGCTCGGGCACCCTGATGTCGCTTCCGGAAGGGATAGCGACGCCGGTGGGCCACTAAATAGCCGTGAGGCGCACCCCGTACTCGCCCGCCAGCTCCGCGTACGCCTGCACGAAGCGCTGCGCCCTCGCGCCCGAGGCACAGAAAACGCCCACACGCTGATCACGCACCGACTCAAACAGGCTCAACAGCTCCGCGGGCACGCGGTTAGCCGGTAGCAGCGAGCCGTCCGCATCGCTCAGTTGCGACAGCGGGAAATGCCGCGAGCCCTCATGCTTCACCGACTCCTCACGCTCGGGCGCCTCACGCACATCCAGCAGAACCTGCGGAACCTCATGCACCGACAAATCCACCGGCACCACACGCGCCGGATCCGGCACCGCCCCAAACGACGTACACGTACCTGACAGGGCATCATAGGTCAGCAAGCTACCCGCCGCCGTCGGCAAGCCACTCACAAACTTGAGCACCTCCGTCGCCATCAGCGAACCAACCACAGCCGTCGTCGCACCCAACACCCCGGCAAGCGCACACGACTCAACCGTCTGCGGAATCGTCGGAAAAATATCACGCAAATGCGCGCCATCCGGCTCAAAAAGACTCACCGACCCGCCAAAACGCAGCACCGTGCCCCACACCAGCGGCAGACCCGCAACCTGCGCTGCATCCGCAATCAGATACTTCGACGCAAACGTATCCGTACAATCCACCACACAATCCGGTGCCGACGCGGCAAAAAGATCCAAAATCCAGGACGCATCCACATGCCGGATTGTCGTCTCAACCGTCAACGATGGGCACAGCTCCAGCGCACGGCGCGCCGCAACCTCCGCCTTCGGCTCACCTACATCAGACACCCCAAAAAGCGGCTGACGCTGAATATTCGACAGCTCCACCGAATCAGAATCCACAATATGCAGATACCCCACACCGGCCGCCGCCAACGCCTGTACCACCGGACAACCCAAACCGCCAGCACCAATCACCAGCACGCGTGCCGCCGCGACTGCGTCCTGATCAAAACCGGGGAGGCGACGCTGACGGTCCGTGCGCTCGCGATCCAGACGCGCATGCTCCGGATTCACCGGGGTAGGGGAGAGATTTACATCCACGAGACGAAACCTTCCGACGGCGACGACGCCTTCGCGTGCTCACGCACCGGAATACGGCCCGCCTCACGCGCCAACGCGCCCGCCTGCACCGCAAACTTCATCGCCTGAGCCATCGCTACCGGATCCTCAGCACGATTCACCGCCGACGCCAACAACACCGCATCGCAACCCAGCTCCATCGCCAGGGCCGCGTCGGAGGCGGTACCCACGCCGGCATCCAGCACCACCGGAACCTGCGCGCGGGACGCAATCAGCTCAATATTGTGCGGGTTCAAAATACCCAGACCGGTACCAATCGGCGCACCCAACGGCATCACCGCGGCAACGCCCGCATCCTCCAGACGAGCGGCAGCCACCGGGTCGTCAGAGGTGTACGCAAGCACCGTGAAGTCCTCAGCCACCAGCTGCTCGCAAGCGTTCAGCAGCTCCACGGTGTCCGGCAGGAGAGTGTCTTCGTCGTGGATAATCTCGACCTTCACCCAGGAGGTGCCCAGCGCCTCGCGGGCAAGCATCGCGGTCATCACCGCGTCGGCTGCGGTGCGGCACCCTGCGGTATTGGGCAACGGCGCAATATTGAGCTTCTGCAGAAGTGGAAAAATGGGGGTGCCTGCGGCGTGACGGCGCATGGCAACGGTCGTCATTTCGGTGCCGGATGCGATGAGCGCCTGCTCGAGCAGATCCATGCTGGTTGCGCCTCCGGAGCCCATGATAAGGCGGGAGTTGAAAGTGCGGTCGCCGATGGTGAGTGGTGTGAGGCTCATGAGTTCTCCTCTGTGGGAACGTCTAGATAACGGGGTTTAGGTGTGTGGGCGCGGCGGCGCGCCCGGTTTAGAAAGAAAACCGAGAATGGCTGTTCTTTTTCTCCGGCAGGTATTCGCCGGTGGGTAGTTGCCGGTGGTTGCCAGTACAAGCTGGCGGGTTAGCCACCCTGCACGGCGGTCAGGGCATCCACCCTGTCGCCCTCGCTCAGTGGCACATCCAGCCACGTTGAACGCGGCACGATACTGCGGTTGAGCGCCACAGCCACGCCATTTTCGGTGCCGAACTGGTCCATGACAAGGTCAAATACGGTGCGGGCGTTGGTGGTTAGCGGCTCGCCGTTGTAGGTGATGATCATGCGGAATCCTTTCGTGAGGGCGCCGGGTGCATCCGGCGGGGACTGTGTTTAGTGGGTGAATCGTGCTGGGGCGCACGCCTGCATGATGGGCGGAATCTCAGCCCCGCAGGCGACCTCCGCGCCGACCTTGCCGGCGAGCGCGGCAAGCAGAATACCGTGGCGGAAATAGCCCGTGGACACGAGCTGACGGGTGCCATCAGCGCGGGTACGGTGTCCGAAGATGGGCAGGTCGTCCGGGGTGCCGGGGCGGGCGCCGACGTTCGCCTCCAGCAGCTCGCACTCTTCAACCACGGGCACCAGCCGGATGGCGTCACGCAGCAGCTGGTGTACGCCGTCAATGGCAGGTAGCGTGCGGTGGTCTTCGCGGCTGGTCGCGCCGATGCACAGCTCCCCGTCGGGGCGGGGGATGAGGTAGACGGGGCGGGAGTTCACGTAGCCTCGCACCACGTGCTTGAGGATGGGTCGCGGGGCGCGCAGACGCAGAATGTCTCCGTAGACGGGCCGCAGCGGGTAGTCCCCGTGCAGCGTTGCCCCTAGTCCGGTGCAGATAATATCGCCTGCATCCGGGTTGGTAACCCGTTCGGTGCTGAAGGTGACGCCGCGGCGGGTGAGTGCATCTTTGAGAGCGCGCCTCATGAGCCGCGGGTGCAGCTGATGGTCGCTGGGGATGCTCACGGCACCGGCAATGCGCGGCGCCAGGAGCGGTTCGAGGGCGCGCGCCTGCGTGGGGGTGACGGGGTCCGCGGGACGGTTCAAATCCCGGTAGTAGGCGCGGGTGCGCTGCAGGTGTTCGGCGTCGGCACGGTCGGCGGCGACGATGAGCGTGCCGGTGGTGTCGTAGCCGGTGGGCAGGTCGGTGGCGCGGCTGAGCCGCTCCATGAGGGAGGGGTAGGCGTCAGCGCTGGCGGTCATGAGGGGGAAGAGCTCGTCCTGCTGGAATTGCACCTCTGCGATGGGCGCGAGCATGCCGCCGGCGTAGTGGCTGGCGGCAGGGTAGAGCGCCGTGCCGTCCTCGGCGGTACCGTAGTCGCCGGTTTCGGCGTCGATGAGGTGCACGTTTTCGCCGCGTTCGGTGAGCTCAAACGCGGTGGTGAGGCCAATGATTCCGCCGCCAATAATGGTGATGGTCATGGTTATGCCTTCAGTGCGGGGTTGTCGACGAAGGCGCGGACCATGGCGATTCCGGCGACCCCGGTGGTGCGGATAGCGGGGCAGTCTTCGGGGGTAATGTCGCCGATAGCTACAGTCGGCACAGCGGACAGCTCGGCAAGTTCGCGGAGCCCGTCAATGCCCAGGGGCGGGCGGTTAGACTGTTTGGTGGGGCTGGGGCGGAACGGCCCGGTGCCAATGTAGTCGATGAGGTGCGCAATCTTGTTGGACTCTTCGACGAGCTGCCGGGTGCCGGTGGTGAGGCCGATGATTGCGTCGGTGCCGAGGAGGGCGCGGGCGTCGGCTACAGGCAGGTCGTCCTGACCGATGTGCACGCCGTCAACGCGCACGCCGCGGGCACGCAACGCGAGGGCAACATCGACACGGTCGTCGACGAGCAGGGTCTGATGCGGCTGGATGATGC
>NZ_JABZXW010000031.1 GCF_015265375.1 Rothia sp. (in: high G+C Gram-positive bacteria) | reverse complement strand
GAAAATCGGCCCCAAACCCCACTTTTTGAAGAAATTTAAAAAACTTTTTAACCCCAAAAACCCCGAAATTCCGCGGGATTAGCGGGCATGAAACCGTGAATGTGAGGCGGCTCTCCAGATTTCAGCTTGCACGCCTCCAGAAAGACCCGTATAGTTATTACTCGTTCCGGTGAAAAGCCGAAAGGCGAAAAATGGAACGGTAACTCAATAGAGTAATGGGATATGGTGTAATTGGCAACACGAAGGTTTCTGGTTCCTTTGTTCTAGGTTCGAGTCCTGGTATCCCAGCTAACCTCCACTATGGAGGTTGCGGCCCCATCGTATAGCGGCCTAGTACTCCGCCCTCTCACGGCGGCAACACCGGTTCAAATCCGGTTGGGGTCACACTAGGAAAAAGCCTGGTTTCTTCGGAAGCCAGGCTTTTTTGTTTATGTCTGTATCCGTCGAAAAACCTTTTAGATTCTATGATGCCGCCAGAACCGCCTCGAAAAGCCACAAGCGCTTCGAGAAGCCACCACTTTGGTTGCTTTTCGAAACACAAGTGGCTTCTCGGCGGCAGTAAAAAAAGAGAGCGCAGAATTTGACCTTCACGCCAAGCCTCGGTATAGTCTTATCCGTAAGCGTGATTGGCGCAGTGGTAGCGCGCTTCGTTCACACCGAAGAGGTCACTGGTTCGAACCCAGTATCACGCACCAAAGAACCCCCGTTTCAAGGAACGGGGGTTTTATTATGCCCACCGGGTCAAACCCACCGGCAACAGTCCACCGCAGCGGACACAACCACCCGAGAATGAGGTACCCCGTGACAACACCCGAACTCGCCGCAGCCACCGACTACGGACGCATGTACTCCCGCAAACGCGGGGGAGAACTCCTCGTCCCCTCCATCACCACCGTCATCGGGCAGCACGCCAGCGACCTCAGCGGCTGGCACGGGTACATGGCAGCCAAAGCCGCCCTCGAAGACCAGCGCGCCTACCGCGCCACCGGATCCCACGGCCTCAAATTCGCCATCATCCGCGACGCAGCCAGCGCCTCCGAACGATACCGCGACGCAGCCGCCGCCCGAGGCGACCGCGTCCACAACTACGCAGAAGCCGTCGCCCTGCGCGCCATGGGCCGCGAACACAACCTCGACGAAAACCGCGAACAGCTCATCATCAACGGCGAACAGGCCTACGCCGACCGCTTCGACGAATGGTGGGAAGCGTTCAAGCCCCGCCCCCTCGCCGCCGAAGTCACCATCTGGAATGACACCGTCGGCTACGCGGGCACGCTCGACCTCGTCGCAGAAATCGCGGGCCGCACCTGCATTATCGACTACAAAACCAAAGGCACCGACAAACGAGGCCGCGTCAAAGCACTCGACGAGAAAGTCGTCATGCAGCTCGTCGCCGGACTCAAAGCCGAAGAATCCATCGTTGACCCTGACGAAGGCACCTGGGAGCCCTGGAAATACGGCGACGCGCCCGTCCTCATGGGCGTAGCGCTCGGCGAAACCCAAGTACTGCCGCAACAGGCAAACCCCGCCGTGCTCGAACGCAACTGGTACAAGTTCTGCGCCCTGCGCCGCGTCTGGGAATTCGACCGCCAGGTCAAAGAATTTGAAGACCCCGCGCTCATGCCCGTAGTACCGCCGCCGGTGGCATAGGGGAGAGGCCCCAACAGCCGGGGAGGTGAGGCTCAGCCCTCACCCTGCCGCCTCCACCCCCAGCGCCTCGATTCGTTCTAGATTCGCGCTACCGAATCGGCGACAATAGAACAAATAGGCAGAACGGCGCCCGCGCGCCCACTGGCAAGAACCCGCTACTGGGAGAGCCTCCCAGCGCAGTTCTGCCACCACATTGAAATCCGTAAGCACATTCCCGGCACCTGCCGGCAGAGGAGAACCATGACCATCCTGAGCATCCGCACCGTGGGCGACCCGGTGCTCCGCAGCGTCTGCGACCCCATCACCGTCTTCGACGACGACCTGGCACGACTCATCGACGACATGCTAGAAACCATGTACGACGTGGGCGGCGTGGGCCTTGCCGGCCCGCAGGTTGGCATCTCCAAGCAGATTTTCACCTTCGGCGGCATTGACGACCGCGAAGGCTACATCATCAACCCCGTGCTTGAGGTCGGCGAAGAAGACCAGGAAGGCGGCGAAGGCTGCCTGTCCGTGCCCGGTCAGAAGTCCGCGACCCCGCGCAAGAACTGGGCGCGCGTGACCGGCGTGGATCGCCACGGTGAACCCCTCGTACTGGAGGGTGAGGGCCTGTTCGCGCGCATGCTGCAGCACGAAACCGACCACCTGCACGGCAAGCTCTTCATCGACCGCCTCGTGGGAGAAGATCGCCAGCGCGTCATGCGTGCCCTGCGCGCCGCAGACTACAACACTGTCGCCGCGAAGACCGTGACCGAGCGTGCAACCCGCGTGGGCGGTGCCTTCGGTGCCGGTGGCGCGTTCGGTGCAGGTTCTGCTGGTTCTTCCTTCGGTAGCTTCGGAAAGTAGGTCCACATGCTCAACATTATTTACGCAGGCACCCCCGACGTCGCCGTGCCTCCGCTCGACTACCTCGCGAACTCCGATAAGGTGCGCGTGGTCGGCGTGCTCACCCGCGAAGACGCCCCCGTGGGCCGCAAGCGCGTGCTCACCCCCTCCCCGGTCGCGCAGCGTGCCGAAGAGCTCGGCCTGCCCATCGTGAAGGCAAACCGCTGGAATGACGAAGCCGCCGCGGCCATCGCCGAACTGAACGCTGACGCAGCCGCCGTGGTCGCCTACGGTGCCTTGCTGCCGCTGTCCGCGCTGGAATCCCTGCGCTACGGCTGGGTCAACCTGCACTTCTCCAAGCTGCCCGCATGGCGCGGCGCCGCCCCCGTACAGCGCGCCCTCATCGCCGGTGAGCAGGAAATTTTCTCCACCACCTTCCTTCTTGAAGAAGGCCTGGATACCGGCCCCACCTTCGAACAGGAATCCACCCCCGTGGCCGCCGACGACACCGCAGGCAGCGTGCTGATGCGCCTCGCCACCAGCGGTGGTGCGCTGCTCGAGCGCACCTTTGAACGTCTCGAAGCCGGCGAGAGCGGCACCGCGCAGGTCGAGGACGAGTCGGTCAGCTACGCCTCCAAGATGAGCATCGCCGACGGCCGCCTCACCTGGACCGAGCCCGCCGAACAGATCCTGGCGCGCTTCCGCGGCGTGACCCCCGAACCCGGCGCCTGGTGCGAACTGGGCGAAAACCGCTTCAAAATCGGCGGCCTGGCGGTTGCCGACGAGCGCCTGGTGCAGTCCCTGACCGAGGCAAACGGTGGCCCCCTCGCACCCGGTGCGGTGCGCCTGCACGCGAAGAAGGTACTGGTCGGCACCGGTACCGAACCGCTGATGCTGCTGCAGGTTCAGCCTGCCGGTAAGAAAATGATGGATGCGCCCGCGTGGGCTCGCGGCGCTGGCAAGGACATGGCGGAAGGCCTGGTGGTACTCGCATGAGCAACGAAAAGCGCCCCTACAAGGGAGGACACGGCAAGCCCGGTCACGCTGGCAATGGCAAGCCCGGCAACGGCAAGTTCAGCCAGGGTAACGGTCAGGGTGAGGGCGGTGCGAAGCGTAAGCGTCGCCGCCGCTCCGGCTCGGGTACCGGCTCGGGTGCTGGCGTGAACGAGCAGAACCGCCAGCAGAACCAGCGCTCCCAGAATCAGCGCTCCCAGGGCCGCCCGCAGAAGTGGGATGACAACTCTCGCGGCGACAAGAAGCGCTTCGAACCGCGCGGCGAAAATCGTCATGAGAACCGCGCAGAGTCCCGCACCGGCCGCCGCTTCGACGGCCTGACCAGCGTCGAACGCGCCGCACGCCGCGCCAAGACCGAGCACGACGACACCAAACGCGGTGGCGGCGGCACCTCCCAGCGCAATAAGAGCGGCCACGAACGCAACCGCCGCTCCATGTCCGCCCGCGAATTCTCCGAGGCGGCACCCTCCGCACGCTCGCGTACCGCAGACACCGCACGCGCAACCGTCTTCGACGTATTGCGCTCCGTTGCCGAATCTGACGCCTACGCGAACCTCGTGCTGCCCAAGGCGATTCGTAGCCACCGCCTTGACCACCGCGACGCAGGCTTCGCAACCGAGCTGACCTACGGCACGCTGCGACACCAGGGCACCTACGACGCAATCCTGCGCCACTGCGTGGACCGCCCCCTCGAGAAGGTCGGCACCACCACCCTGATCGTGCTGCGCATGGGCGTGCACCAGCTGCTGAACATGCGCGTGCCCGCCCACGCTGCGCTGAACCAGAGCGTGTCCCTGGCCCGCGAAAAGATCGGTGCGGGCCCGGCAAGCTTCATCAACGCGGTGTTGCGCCGCGTCTCCGAGCGCACCCCCGAAGAGTGGTACGAACTCATCATCGAGGACGCGAAGGACGACACCGAGCGCATGGCTCTGCTCGCCTCGCACCCCGGCTGGATTGTGCGTTCCATGCGTCAGGCACTGGTTGCGCACGGCCGTCCCGCCACCGAAATTGAGCAGCTGCTCGAAGCGGACAATCTCGCGCCCGTGGTGAACCTGGTGGCGCTACCCGGCCTGGGTAGCCTCGACGAGGCACGCGAACAGGGCGCCGTCGACGGCGAGCTGGTTGAGGGCTCGGCGCTGTACGCCTCCGGTGACTTGGCGCGCCTCGAATCGGTGCGTGAAGGCACCGTCCGCGCCCAGGATGCCGGCTCCCAGCTGGTAGCACGCGCGCTCGCCGCAGCACCCCTGGACGGCGCCGACACCGCCTGGCTCGACCTGTGCGCGGGCCCCGGCGGTAAGGCGGCGCTGCTCGGCGCTATCGGTGTTCAGCGCGGCGCATCCCTGGTCGCCAACGAGGCGGCACCGCACCGCGCGCAGCTCGTGGAATCCTCCATGCGCCCCCTGCCCGAGGACAGCTACACGGTGCTCACCGGTGACGGCCGCCAGATCCGCGGGACCCTGAGCAAGAACGCCTCCGCACTGCCCGGCTCCATTGAACCCGGTCAGCTTTTCGACCGCGTCATGGTGGATGTGCCCTGCTCCGGCCTGGGTGCCCTGCGCCGCCGCCCCGAGGCGCGTTGGCGCAAGTCCCCGCGCGATATCGCCGAGCTGCTACCCCTGCAGCGTCAGCTCCTAGACGCGGCCATTGAGGCGACCCGCCCCGGCGGCGTGATCGCCTACGTGACCTGCTCCCCGCACGCGGCAGAAACCCAGAACATTGTTGCCGAGGTGCTCGAAAGCGGCGCGGTCAGCCTGCTCGACTCGGCTGCCGCACTGCGCGAGGTCGCCCTGCACACCGAAGGCGCGAACGGCGAACCCGTGAGCGTGCTGGCGGGGGAGAAGGACCCCGGCCACACCCCCGAAATCAAGGTCAAGAAGGGCGCGCCGGTCGTGAAGGCTTCGGAGAACCCGACCACCGCCCAGCTGTGGCCGCACGTGCACGGAACCGACGCAATGTTCCTCGCCCTGCTGCGCAAGAACTAACCTCTTATCCACCCGGTGCCCCGCTCAACCGAGCGGGTGCCGGGGGAGTGCAACCTAAGGACAACACACATGGGTATTGCCATTAACCCCTCCATCCTCTCGGCGGATTTCGCGAACCTGCAACGCGAGCTGGAGCGCATCTCCACCGCAGACGCCGCGCATATTGACGTGATGGACAATCACTTCGTGCCGAACCTCACCTGGGGCCCGCCGGTGGTCAAGCGTCTGCGCGAGGTATCCCCGGTGCCGTTCGACGTGCACCTGATGATTGAGGACGCCGACCGTTGGGCACCTCAGTACGCCAGCATGGGCTGCGAGTCGGTGACCTTCCACGCGGAGGCGGCAATCGCCCCCATCAAGCTGGCGCGTACCCTGCGTGCCGAGGGCGCGAAGGCGGGCATGGCGCTGCGCCCGGCAACCGCCGTGGAACCCTACCTGGACATGCTCAGCGAACTGGACATGCTACTGATTATGACCGTGGAGCCCGGTTTCGGCGGCCAGGCGTTCCTGGACGTGACCCTGCCGAAGATTGCCCGCGCCGCCAAGGCGATTGAGGGCGCGAACCTGCCGGTGACCGTGCAGGTGGACGGCGGCATCACCGAGGAGACCATCCTGCGTGCCGCGGAGGCGGGCGCAACCTGCTTCGTTGCCGGTAGCTCGGTCTACGGCGTGGACGAGGCGCTCGGCGGTCCGGAGGCGGCAATCGCCTCCCTGCGTGCGGCGGTTGCCTCGGTCAAGCGTTCCGGCGCCGGATGCGGTTGCGGCCACTAGCGGTGCACGCGGGGAGTGGTGCCCCTGCGTTATGAGTCCGGTGCCCTGATTCGGCGCCTGTACTGAATAAACCTCATACGCCCCGTTGTGAAGAGCGCGCCCCGTCGCGGTTCTTCGCTGCGGGGCGTTTTGTGTACGCAGGGCGGGGGAGAACCACCCCTTTTAAGTGACATAATGTCAGCAAGACTATGACAAAGCGTGAAATATGTTAACCCGCGGAATTCCGCGGCAAAACCGGGTATTGCGACGGTCGGAGAAGCCAAACTGAACCCGCCTTGATGTAACACTCAGATATCTGTAAGGTTAGGTATAGTTTAGTCATTTATAGGGGGAACTATGTCTTTCAACCGAACCGAGCTGACCGACGCCGAGAACCACGGCGCATCGGGCGTTAACCGCCGCGCATTCTTCGGCCTGGCGCTCGCCTCTTCGGCTGCTCTCGCCCTCGCGGCATGCAGCAGCGAGACCACCACGACCACCACTTCCGGCGGTTCCACCTCGGGTGGCTCCGGTAATGGCGGCACCCGCACCATCAAGGATATTGACGAAGAGAACGTAGAAGTTCCCGCCAACCCGCAGAAGGTTATCGTCCTCTCCGAACCCACCCTCGACGGCCTGCTCGCCCTCGGCGTGACCCCCGTCGGTTCCGTCTCCGGCCGCGGCCAGTCCGGTGTGCCCAACTACCTTGCCGACCGCGCCAAGGGCGTGCAGATCATCGGCACCGTCGCGCAGGTCAACTACGAGCAGATCGGCAACCTCGAGCCCGACCTGATTCTGGTCGACTCCACCGGCGTGGACAAGCGCTCCGACGCCTACGAAACCCTCAAGAAGATCGCCCCCGTGGTCTACTGCGGCTACGCGGGCGGCGACTGGCGCATCAACTTCCGCAACGTTGCAAACGCCATGAACATGGCGGACAAGGGCGAAGAAGTCATCAAGGCATACGAGTCAAGCGCCGCAACCCTGAAGGAGCAGCTGGCACCCAAATACGGCGACAAGACCTTCTCCATCGTGCGCTGGGCAGGCAACGGCCCCGCCCTCATTCTGAAGGAACTGCCCGCCGGTCAGGTGCTCACCGACCTGGGCCTCAAGCGCCCCGAGGCGCAGGACCGCAACGGCCAGGGCCACTCCGAGCCTGTCTCTCTGGAGAACCTGGCAACCATCGACGCGGACTACATGTTCCTCGGTACCCTCGGCGGCGCAAGCCAGCAGAACCCGAACGCGCAGGGTACCGCGGGCTTGCAGGGCGCCGAAGAGGCACTGAAGAAGGCGAAGGAAACCTCCGGCTTCACCAACCTGAAGGCAGTCAAGGACGACCACGTCATCCTGGTTGAGGGCTCCAAGTGGACCTCCACCGGCGGCCCGCTGCTACTCAACGGCATTATCGAAGACGTCAAGAAGGCGCTTCCGATCTAAAACGCCCCGCTCTAAACACCCGGTGAAGTAATCACCCGCCGAGGCTTTCTGAACCCCTGCTCGCCGCGACCTAAACTCGCGGCGGGCAGGGGATGCACGACCCACCACACCATCCTCAAGGACCACAATGACCGAAACCCGACCCGCACGCACCGCAGCCCGCTACGGTGCCGTCGTGGCGCTCGCCGGCGCGCTCATCACCCCCGGAGCCGCGCTGACCGGTACCACCATCGCATTTGCGGACACCCCCGTAGCCACCCAGCAGGACGCTAAGGCTACCGTGACCATCTCCACCGAGAAGTGGCGCGAAGGCAAGCTTGTGCTACGCGGAACCGGCTTCACCAGCACCGCATCCGGCCGCGGCGCAGTGTTCGCCGTGAAGTTCCTCGACGCCCTGCCGGATGAGGCTCACCAGGCGATTAACCCGCTCACCAAGCAGGGCGGCAACTCGCCCGCGAACTTCATGGCAATCGCCAAGGAGGACGGCACCTTCGAGGTTGAGGTCTCCCTGCCGACCCCCGAAAACACCGGTCTGACCGCTGAACAGCTCAAGAACAAGGGCTGGATCGTGGAGGGTACCAGCCACCGTATTCAGGTGCTTTCCGGCTCCCTGGGCGGTATGGACGCTGACGGTAACACCTACGATCGTCGCGCATCTGTGGCGCAGAATATTACGCTGAGCGACCCGGCTCCGAGCCCGGCACCGACCGCTGAGCCCACTGCTGACCCCAGCGCCACCGCTGAGCCTTCTGCGACTGCCGAGCCTACCGCAGACCCTTCGGCTACCGCGGACCCCAGCGCAACTGCAGATCCCACCCCCGCGCCTACCGCGGATCCGACCCCCGCACCCAGCGCAGACTCGAAAACCTGCGCTCCCGCTGACGGCTCCTTCACCCCGCGCCTGACCATCGAGAACCCGAAGGCTGTTCAGGGCGGCAAGCTGCACCTGACCGGTGACGGCTGGTGCAACCCCGAGGACAAGAAGGCATCCGTTATCGGTCTGAAGATTGATGACGGCAAGGTGTCCCGCAACGACGCCACCGCAGTCAACGACAACCGCACCATCTGGGCTATTGTTACCCCCGATGAAAACGGCCACATTGACGCCTGGATTGACCTGCCCACCCGCGACAACGCAGCCTTCAAGAACGACGAAGACGCCGCGAAGTACGCCTCCGGTGAGCACACCCTGCGCCTGCTGACCGGTAGCCTGCGCGACGGTGACCGCTCCGGCACCTACGGCGGCACCAACAGCCAGGGTGGCGTGAACACTACCTTCACCATCGGCGAGTACGCACCCGGTGATGCACCCGAGCCGATTAGCGCCTCCGAGCTGACCGACGGTAACGGCGTGCAGGTGAGCCGCGAGGGCTCCACCGTGACCGTGACCGTGCCGAACGCCGAGCCGGGCACCTGGGTGTACGCCGCGACCTACCTGGGCAACTCCCCGCAGACCCTGTACGGCTCCGGCTGGAAGCGCCTCGACGGTAACCGCAGCTTCAGCTACGAAACCAGCGTGAGCATGCCCGCCGCCACCTACCGCGTGGTTGTGCACAACGGCAACCAGGGTGCGCAGAACGCCGTGCTCGGTTTCGCAGAGCTGACCGTGGAACGTGCTGTTACCCCTCGTCAGGAAGTTTCCCGCGATGAGCAGGACGCCACCGACCAGCTGGTCGAAGAGCTGAACGAGAACCCCGCAACCAGCACCTCCACCGCGCCGGTTCCCATGCGTAACGCGGGCGGCCGCATCAGCACCCGCGCCACCGACGTGGACGCATCCCTCGCCGCACTGTCGCAGAGCACCTCCCCGATCGTGAACCGCGTGCAGGCGAAGGCGAAGGTTCAGAGCGCGCAGAAGAACCTGGCAACCAACCTGCAGAAGACCGAGGCTAACGCAAAGAAGGCTGTGAAGGCCGCGGGAGGTTCGAAGAACTCGCAGAACACGCAGGGCTCCCAGAACTCGGCCGCAGGTACGAAGGCTCAGGGCCCTGTCATTGAGGGTACTGAGCTGACCGGTCTGACCAAGTGGGTGGTCAACAACGCCAACAACCTGCTGCTCTCGGCGGCTGGCCTGGTGGTTTTGGCCGCGGCTCTAATCCTGCGCACCTCCAAGAAGTAAGCTCTCTGACCACACATTCATACCGGCACCGGTTCACGCCCCGCACCCTTGAACAGGGGTGTGGGCCGGGTGCCCCATCAACCACTCGGGTCACAACCCGCTGAACAGCACTGACGCAATCCTCGTAGCGTTCAGCTCGACCCCGGTAATTTTTGAAAGGACCACCATGCGTGCACCTTTTTCGGGAGCCCCGAAGGCTTCTCTGACCTCTAAGGCGCTGACCGCCTGCGCCGCCGCAACCCTGGCGCTGGGCTTGGGTGTCGGCACCGCTTCCGCTCTGCCTCCGGGCGGTGCGAAGGCATCTACCCCCGGCACCTCCTCGACTGTCTCTTCTTCGGTGAATGAGCACGGCGTGATTTCCTTTAGCGTGAGCGGTTTCCCCGCGAACACTGTGGTGTCCGTGAAGGTTGACGACGGCGATCTGTGCCCCTCTGACGCGGCTCAGGGCGCTTGCGTGGTGCACACCCAGAAGACCGACAGCAACGGCAACGTCTCCGGTTCTTTCGTTCTGCCGGATGTTGGCGCTGGCACCCACACCCTGCGTTTCCTCGCGACCGGTGAGAAGCGCGATAAGGACGGCAAGTACCTGGGTACCGAGGCGTACACCAACCGCAGCCCCGAGTTCACCGTGGTGGGCGAGGGCGGTTCGGATAACTCCTCCTCGAACTCTTCGGGTTCTTCCTCGAGCCGTGGCTCTTCCAGCTCGAAGAGCAACGGCGGTTCCTCGAATGGCGGTTCGAACTCTAATAACTCCGACTCTGCAGACGACGCTCAGGGCTCTAACGAGTCCAACGAATCTTCGTCCAACGGCGGTTCGAACGGCTCCTCGAACGGTTCTGCAGGTGGCGCGGCTGAGGCTGAGACCGTGTACACCGATGCTGACGGCAACACCATCACCAAGGAAGAGTACGATCGTCTGAACTCGGAGGCTGATTCCTCGGGTACTACCTCTGGTTCTTCTAACGCTTCCTCTGCGCCTTCGGCTTCTGCGGCTGCGGGCGAGAAGAAGGCGACCGCTTCGGCGAGCGCATCTTCTGCGGCTGTTGCGCGCGGTACTGCGTCGAGCCCGAGCGCTTCGGCTTCGGGCGCGGCTAACACCGCATCCACCGTGCAGACCGTGACTTACGGTGCTGCGTTCCCGTGGGTTGGCGTGGTGGTTCTGGGCGTGAGCGTGGTGGCTGCCGCTGCGCTGCTGCTGGCCCGTAAGCGCTAAGACTTAACGTCGGATGCGGGTGGGGGAGTGACCCGCCCGCTCCGGCGTTTCTCTCATTATCTACCGGTGTGCCGGGTGCCCCCTCCTGATGTGGGGTGCCGGGGTGCGCCTCCCTGTTTTCTTGTATCGAGCATAAGGAGCATAGTGGCCCGCACGAGCTCATTGTCCCGAGGTGTTCAGCAGGAGAGTACGTCCCGTCAGGGGTCTGTGATTCAGGGGCAGAAGTTGGGTAAGCGCCTGACTTTTCTGTTCTTGTTTGCGGTGCTTTTGGCGGGTGCTGTGGCTGCTTCTTTGCTGTTCGGATCGAATAATCTTCCGCCGGATGAGGTTCTGGCTGTTTTCAATGGCACTGCTTCTGAGCAGGCGCAGACGATTGTGATGGAGCAGCGTATTCCGCGTACGCTGGTGGGTCTTGCGGCTGGTGCCGCGTTGGCTGTTGCCGGTTCGCTGATGCAGTCGTTGACCCGTAACCCGTTGGCTGAGCCCGGTCTGATGGGTGTGAATGCCGGTGCTGCGGTGGCTGTGATTGCTTCCGTGGTGGTTTTCGGCGTCATGGGTATTTGGCAGTACATGATTGCTGCGACGATTGGTGGTGCGTTGGCTGCGGTGCTGGTGTACACGCTGGGTCGTGGCCGTGATGGCTCGATTGTGAAGCTTGCGTTGGCGGGTGTGGCGATTTCTGCGGCGCTGTCGGCGATTGCGCAGGGCCTGATTTTGGCTGATCAGGATGCGTATAACGAGTTCCGCGTGTGGGTTGCCGGTTCGCTGGAGGGCCGCGGCATGGATATCGCGTCGACGGTGGGTCCGGTAATTGTGCTGGGTGTGCTGGTGGCGTTCTTTGTGGCTCCTGCGATTAATGCTCTGAGTATGGGCGAGGAGGCGGCGACCAGCCTCGGCGTGAGCGTGCGTACGACCCAGAACCTGACTCTTCTTGCGGTGACGGTGCTTGCCGGTGCGGCGACTGCTGCGGTGGGTCCGATTGGTTTTGTGGGCTTGGCGGTGCCGTTTGTGGTGCGTGCTCTGCTCGGTAATGATGTGCGCTGGGTGAATTATGGTTCGGCGCTGTTGGGTCCGGTGTGGCTGCTGTGTGCTGACGTGTTGGCGCGTGTGCTGGTGGCTCCGCAGGAGACTCAGGTGGGTATTGTGGCGACTCTTGCCGGTGCCCCGGTGTTCTTGTTCTTGATGACTCGTCGTAAGGTGGAGGCTCTCTAATGTCGAATTCTTCCGCTCTTTCGACGGCGACTGCCACCAGCTCCGCTAATCGTGCTGCGCGTCGTCGCGGCCGTGATTTGGGTGGCCGCCCGGTGCTGACGGTGCGCGGTCCTGTGAGTGCTCAGGTGCCGTGGCGTGTGCTGATTCTGAATGTGGCGTTGGTGGTGCTGATTGCGGCACTGGCGTTTTGGGGCATGCTGCAGGGTGACTATAAGCTCGCTCCGGAGAAGGTCATTCCGGCGTTGATGGGTGAGGGTAAGCAGATTGCTGTGGCTTTCGCTCAGCAGCGTGCGGCGCGTATTGTGGCGGCGCTTCTGGTGGGTGCGGCGCTTGGTCTGTCGGGTGCGATTTTCCAGGTGATTTCGGGTAATGCTCTGGGTTCGCCGGATATTATCGGCTTCACGAATGGTGCCGCGACCGGTGCGCTTTTGCAGATTATTGTGTTCAATTCCGGTCCCGTTGAGGTTGCCCTGGGTGCTGTGGTTGGTGGCTTGGCGACCTCGGTGTTGGTGTGGCTGTTGACCCGCCGTACGGGTCTGCACGGCTTCCGCCTGGTGCTGGTCGGTATTGGTGTGGGCTCGACCCTGGCGGCGTTCAACGCGCTGCTGGTGGTGCGTGCCTCGCTGACTCAGGCGCAGACTGCGGCGTCTTGGCTGGCTGGTTCGCTGAATGACATTACCTGGGAGCGTACCTACGCGCTGCTGGGTCTGCTGCTGGTGGTGACTCCGCTGCTGCTGATGCTGGTCCGCCCGCTGGGCGCGATTCGTTTTGGTGACCAGGTGGCATCCGGTTTGGGCGTGAGCGTGAACGCGTACCGTGTGGCGGCGCTGTTCATCGGTGTGCTTCTGGTATCGCTGGCGACCGCGACGACCGGCCCGATTGCCTTTGTCGCCCTGGCGGCACCGCACATCGCGAAGACCCTCTCCCGTAGCGGTGGGGTGGGTTTCACCTCCGCGGCACTCATGGGCGCGCTCATGGTGCTCGGCTCCGACCTGATTGGCCGATTCGCCGTTCCCGGCCGCATCATTCAGGTGGGCGTGGTGACCGGCGCGATTGGCGGCCTGTACCTGATTTACCTGATTTACCTCGAAAGGAAGAAGAGCTAGTGAACACTAGTGTGACGACCCGCCTTGAAGGCGAGAACATGGTGGTTGCCTACGGTGAGCATACGGTGCTCAACGGGGTAGATTTTCAGGTGCCGGAGGGGGAGCTGACCGTTATTCTGGGCCCGAACGCCTGCGGCAAGTCGACCACCCTGAAGGCTCTTGCCCGCGTGAACCCGCTCAAGGATGGCGAGGTTCGCCTGGACGGCACCCCGCTGCCGCAGATGAAGTCCCGCGCTATCGCCAAGATCCTGGCGATGCTGCCGCAGACCCCGGAGGCGCCCAGCGGCGTGACCGTGGCGGACGTGGTGGCGCGCGGCCGCTATCCGCACCAGTCGCTGCTGCGCTCCTGGTCCGATGAGGACGAGCAAGCTTGCGTGGAGGCGATGCAGGCGGCGAACGTTCTGGAACTTGCCGAACGCCCCATTGAGGCGCTGTCCGGCGGTCAGCGTCAGCGTGTGTGGATTGCCATGACCCTGGCGCAGCAGACCCCGCTGATTCTGCTGGATGAGCCGACCACCTACCTGGATATCACGCACCAGATTGAGGTGCTGAACCTGACGAAGAAATTGCATTCCGAAGGTCGAACGGTAGCTGTGGTGTTGCATGACCTGAACCTTGCTTTCAGGTATGCTACTCATGTTGTGTTAATGAAGCAGGGTCGGATTATCGCTCAGGGCGATCCGCGTGCGATAATTACACCGGAACTTATTCAGGAAGTTTTTGACCTGCAATCGGTCATTATTCCTGATCCATGCACTGGTACTCCTCTGGTGATTCCTAAGGAGAACCAATCAATTCATATTGCCGCTGACGCTATTTCGGCGGCCCGCGAAAGCAAATAAGTTTTCGCCCCTAAGCCGCGTGGGAGTTTGCGCCACCTGTCTCAGTACGGGTGGAAAAGCTCGGCATTGCGCCAAGCAGCGAACGTTAGGATCTGAGGGACCCAGGATTCCCTGCGCGTAGGGCGCCTACCCGGTGCTCGCCCGTCTTTGACGCATGAACGGAAACGAGCACTGGGTAGGTTCCATTTTGGGAACCCGCAGATGAGGCACCGAGACTGCCGCATGAGACCTTGAAAGTTGCGACTTGAGAGGTTTGATGCACGGTCTCGGTGCCTCATCTCATTTAACCGCCCGGTTTGTGCCGCCTATTCGTGCAGTCTATTCTGGCGCCCCAATTTTCGACCCCATTTTGGGGGCGAGAAAGCTGCCCGCGTTCGCTGTCATCTTGTCATGTTTTGGTTCTTTCGCTTTTTCCTTTGGCTAGAGTTTGGGTAAGGGATACCATAGAGTGAGGTAGTAGAGGCTAACTAACGATAATGCGCCTCCTCACCGATTCTCACCGATTGAGTGTTTCCACAGACCAAGGAGGAACCGTTGGGCCAGCACGAACCCACCGCGACCGTTCCCGCACAGGCTACTTCTGTGCAGACTGCTTCTGCCCAGGCTACTTCTGCGCAGCCGCGTACCGTTGCGCCGGCTGTGCGCCCGACCCCTCCTAAGACCCCGCGCCCCGTACCGGCACCGCGCGTGGACAGCCCCCTCATCAGCGCCCTCATCGCCGAGGCGGTCAGCCCCGAAGAGCTGAACGCCCGCATCCTTGAGGTCGTCTCCGAAGGCACCCCCATTATTGAGCCGGCGCACCGCGAAGACGGCAGTATCAGCGAGAACGAGCGCATCGTCACCTTCCTCTACCACAATGAGCAGGCGGAGCAGGTGCTCATGTTCATCAACCGCCTGACCGATGAGAAGAACCTCGACCGTTCCCTCATGACCCGCATTGAGGGCACCGGCTGGTGGCAGCTGAGCATGCAGATGGAAACCACCTGGCGTGCCTCCTATAACTTCTTGCCGGCGCTGCCCGGCGAGCGCCCCACCTGGCTGGGTGACGACGACCAGGTGCGCCTGCGCGCCGCCCTGGACTCCGGCGAAGGTGACCCGCTGAACCCCGAGACCGTATGCAACCGTATCGGTCGTTGCATGGGTGTGGTGCAGCTTGAGCACGCCCCGGTGCAGGAGTTCATCCTGACTCAGGAAGAGATTGACGCGCTGCCCGCCCCCGAGTGGATGCAGACCTCTGACGGTCACCAGTACGTGCTTGGCCGCGTGGGTGACCCCGCCCCGGACGCGCCGCTGTTCATCCAGTTCGACGGTGAGATGTGGTTCACCCAGGGTATGGAGCAGACCCTCAACCGCGCCCATGAGGCGGGCCGTATTCCGGCGATGCATGTGTTCTTCCTGCACTCTGGCGGTCGTGAGAACCGTTGGAAGGAACTGAACGGCGACAATCCGATTGCCGACTACCTGGTGGAGATTGCGTTCCCGCACCTGGAGGCGGTGCACGGCATTAAGACCGACCCGCAGAACATTGTGATTAACGGTCAGTCGCTGGGTGGTCTGTCCTCCCTGCTGGCGGTGCTGAGCCGTCCGGAGGCGTTTGGCGGCGCGATTGCGCAGTCTTCGTCGCTGTGGCAGCCGCAGGTCATGGACCGCCTGGACGAGCTGGAGGCGGCGGGTGAGATTGATCGTCTGCGTCACCTGCAGCTTGAGATTGAGGTGGGGGAGCAGGAGTGGATTCTGGTGCCGCCTCACCGCGAGTTGAAGACGCGCCTGGAGAAGCTGGGCCTGGAGAATGCACGCTGTACGACCTTCAATGGTGGCCACGATTATGCGTGCTGGCGCGGTGCGATTGTGCCGGCGCTGGAGCGCATGATTGCTTCTTGCCGTCAGGATGCTGACGCTGAGCGGGGCTCCGCGGAGGATCAGCGAGATGCCGCCTAAGCTTCTACGGGGGTGGGTCCCCGCTGGAGCCGCCCCGCATGGTGGGCGTGCGGGGTTCCCGTTAGGGTAAACACCGCCGCGCCCGTATCCTAGAGAAGTACATCCTAAGAGATGTGCAGCACTACCGAGCCGCGAGGGGTACCGAAGGGTACCCGGCGTAGGTTGCGCACCCGCCCTCATTGACGAGATGGCATCACGCTGCGAACACAACGTGAGCGCTATAGAAATCGCAAACGACACAGAAATCGAGAGAAGATGACCGTAGAACGTAGCCCCCTGGCCCCCACGCCGCTCATCCCCGAGTCTTTTGCCGCGAAGTACCGCGAAGCCGGCTACTGGATTGACCAGACCATCCCCGAGTTCCTGCTCGATGCCTGCCGCGCGAAGCCGCACTTCCCGGCGTTGGTGGCGCTTTCGCACGCGCAGCTCGATGAGGACGGCAAGCCCCAGCAGATTCGCCTCTCCTACGGTGAGCTGGAGGCGGCAGGCCGTGCCGCTGCGGCGCGCCTCGTGAAGGCTGGCGTGCAGCCCGGTGACCGCGTGCTGCTGCAGCTGGGTAACACCGCCGAGTACCTGGTGTACCTGCTGGGTATTTTCTGGGCGGCTGCGCTGCCGGTGTTCTGCCTGCCGCAGCACCGCACGACCGAGCTGGTTCACTTTGCGACCCGCACCGACGCGGCGGCGCACGTGTTCTCTTCGCTGACCCCCGGCGCGGATTTCACCGCCCTGCACGAGGACGTTGCCGCCGAGCTGCGCAAGAACTCCCTGGAGCCGCCGGTTGCTATTGACGTTGCGGAGCCGCTGACCCCGCTGACCGAGGAAGAGCTCGCTGAAGAGTTCGTGCCCGGCGTCATTCAGAACACCGAGAAGACCCGCGCGAGCGAGCAGGTGGCGTTCCTGCAGCTCTCCGGCGGTACGACCGGCATTTCGAAGCTGATTCCTCGCACCCACGCCGCCTACCTGTACTCGGTGCGCGGCTCGGTCGACATCTGCAAGCTGAACAACAACACGACCATGCTCGTGGTGCTGCCCGCCGCCCACAACTTCACGATGAGCTCGCCCGGTATTCTGGGCGTCATGTGCGCCTCCGGCAAGCTGGTGTTTGCGGCGGATCCGTCCCCGCAGACCGCGTTCCACCTCATTGAGATGGAGGGTGTGACCACCTCCGCGCTGGTGCCGCCGCTGGCTCAGGCGTGGGTCGCCTCCGCGGAGAAGCGCGGCGTGTCCCTGCCGTCCCTGCAGACCCTGCAGGTGGGCGGTTCGAAGCTCGCTCCGGCGGTTGCGGGCAAGATCGAGTCGGTGCTCGGCTGCACCGTTCAGCAGGTGTTCGGCATGGCTGAGGGCCTGGTGAACTACACCCGTTCCACCGACATGATTGAGCTGCGCCTGCGGACCCAGGGCTACCCGATTAGCCCCGACGACGAAATCCTGATTGTTGATGATCAGGACCAGCCGGTCAAGCGCGGCGAGAGCGGCCACCTGCTCACCCGCGGCCCGTACACGATTCGCGGCTACTACCTGGAGGAAAACGCGAACCGCTACGGCTTCACCGAGGACGGTTTCTACCGCACCGGCGACATTGTGCGCCTGGTTGCGGGCAAGTACCTTGAGGTGACCGGTCGCGCGAAGGACCAGATTAACCGCAACGGCGAGAAGATTGCCGTGGACGAAATTGAAGAGCTGGCGCTGACCCACCCCGACGTTTTTGACGCCGTGGTTCTGGGCATCCCGGACGAAACCGTGGGCGAGCGCGTGGGCCTGGTCATTGTGCCGAAGGAAGGCGCCGACCTGGGCGACAACCCGCGCCGCACGATGCACGAGTTCTTCACCTCGAAGAAGCTGGCCGACTTCAAGATTCCCGAGCGCGTGCAGGTTCTGCAGGAGCTGCCCACCACGAACGTGGGTAAGATTTCTCGCCGCGAACTGCGCGCCAAGCTTGCCGAAATTTTCGGCTAACCCTTACGCCCCCTACCCCTATTGAGGAGAAAAATGTCCGCATTTGAGACCCTGCGCCCCATCATGGAGAAGTACATCGTCGAGCCCGACTCCCTGCAGACCGCTTTTGACGAGCCGACCACCGACCTGTTCTCCCTGGGCATGGACTCGATGGGCTGCTTCGCCCTGCTCGACGACCTTGCCGCTGAGGGCGCCGTAATTGAGTTTACCGAGCTGGTGGAGAACCCGACCGTGGAGTTCATCGCCTCCCGCCTGGGCTAAGCGTTATCACACCCCGAGTGCCCGCCTGCCGCGAATGCAGGCGGGTGCCCGGGGTGTTTGCTACTCGCCTCGTTTTTCTGTGCGCCGGTTTTACGCCGTGTTGTGTGGCTGCGTTTACCCTTGTCAGTGCACTTCTGTCAGCGCACTTCTGCCAGCGTGAAGCGGCGGGGCAGTAGCCTACCTTTCACACCTACCTTTAACACACCGCATATCATCCCTAATCCAGACCCTTGTTCCAGACCTTGAGAGGCCACCATGGGCGTAGCTGATACTACCGCAACCGCTAGCTTCGGGACTGCTTCCGACCTTCGCACCGCCGCGAACCCCTCCGCACAGCACAGCGCTGACAGCCCCTGGCTGCCGCTGACCACTAACGCACGCGGCATCTACTTTGCCGCCGCGATTGACCCGACGAACCCCTGCTACAACACCGCGGAGGTTCTGCAGTGTCCCGCGGACACCGACCTCGCTCTGCTGCGTGAGGCTTTTGAACAGCTCTACCGCGAGAACGAGGGTTTCCGCGTGCGCACCCGCATTGCCGATGGTGCCGCCTCCCAGCAGATTCTGACCGAGGAAGCGTTCCTTTCGGGCATTGACCTGCTCGTAGATGAAGGGGAGCTGAGTGGCACCGCCGAGGCGGGGGAGGAGAACGCCTCTGACCTGCCTGACTCTGATTTGCCCGCGCCGGTACGCGCCTGGGCGCAGCGTCTGCTCGCCCAGCCCCTCGCGACCGATGAGGGAGTGACCGTGCGCAGTGCCGTGGCCCGTTACGGCGGGTTCCTCTGGGTCTACCACTCCTTCTCCCATGTGGTTGCCGACGGGTTCGCCGCGTTCAACGGCCTCTCCCGCGTCGCCGCTATTTACCGTGCTCTGCCCGCCGGTCAGCCGGTTCCGGCAACCCGCCGCATGAGCCTGCAACAGCTGCTCGACGCCGACGATGCCGCCTCCACCGCCCGTGACGAAGACGTCGCCTTCTGGGAGGCGAGCGGCGCCCTGGAACAGGAAGACACCTCCCTGGCGGGTCGTACCGCCTCCCCGTCGGCTCAGTCTGTGCGCCTGGCGTTCAGCATTGACGTGCCCACCCAGCAGGCTCTGCTGGATGCGGCAAAGCAACACGCCGTCTCCTGGCCCGTGTTGGCGACCGCCGCCGTCGGCTCGTACCTGGCGCGTGTGGGCGGCTACCCGCAGGCTTCGTTCGGCGTGCCGCAGATGAACCGCATGTTCGCCCGCACCCTGCCGGAGGCGACCCGCGCTCTGGGCACGGCTAGCGCGCAGACCGGCTGTACCGCGGTGAACGTGCTGCCGGTGCAGGTTGCGGCGACCGGCCCCATCGCGGAGTCCCTGCACTCGGTGAAGGAACAGTACGCCCGCAACGCGGAGCATCCGCTGGCTCGTCAGGAAGACCTCGAGCGTACCGCACGTAATGCCCAGTCCAGGCTGTTTGGTGCGCAGATTAACGTGGTGCCCTTTGACGCGGTGCTGCCGCTGGCGGCGCCCTCCAAGGACGAGCCCGGATCCGCGGTACCGACTGCGCGCATCCACAATATCTCTGCCGGTCCCGTTGCTGACGCGACCTTCACCCTGCGCGGCATGCCCGGCCGCGGCAACAGCATCTCCTGCGAGATTGACATGAACCCGGCGCTCTACACCGCTGAGGAGCTGGAACGTCACGCCGCCCGCCTGAGCGAGTGGCTGCCCGCCTACGCGGCGGAGGCGCAGCGCGAGGACGCCTCCCTGAACAACCTGGGTTTGGCGACCGCGGCTGAACTGGCAACCCTGCGCGAGCTGACCGCCCCGGCGCTGACCGACCACCCGATGGAGTATAAGACCCTGCTGGGCCGCTTCCGTGACGCGGTGGCGGCGCATCCGCAGGCGCTCGCAGTGCTGGATTCCGCCCCCGCACCCGGCGAGGTGCTCACCCCCGAGTCGGAGCGTGCCTACACCTTCGACCGCGCCCTCACCTACGCCGAGCTGGACGAGCGCGCCCGTGCGCTTGCCGCGCAGCTGCTGGACTGGGGCGTTCACCCCGGTGACGCGGTGGGTCTGCGCGTGCACCGCGGCGCCGAGCAGTACGTGGCTCTGTACGCCCTGCTGTACGCCGGCGCCACCTATGTGCCGGTGCTTCCGGATCTGCCCGCCGAGCGTGTGGGCGTGATGATGGAGGACGCCGAGTGCTCCCTGCTGTTGCACGGCCCCGGCCTGCACCCGCTGAGCGCGGAGGAGCTGAACCCGCAGGAGCCGCAGCGTCACGCGAACCTGCCGCAGCACACCCTACCGCAGCTGAGCATTGAGGAACCTGTACAGGCACCCGCCGCTGAGGAGCTTCCGGGCGCGAAAACCGGCCTGGACGAGGACGCTTACGTGCTCTTCACCTCCGGCTCTACGGGCAGGCCTAAGGGCGTTGCCATCAGCCACCGCGCGATTGATAACCGCCTGCGCTGGCAGCAGCACCAGATTCCGGTGGGGGAGGGCGACCGCGTTCTGCACAAGACCCCCATCTCCTTTGACGTGCACGTGTGGGAGCTGTACTGGCCGCTCGCCGAGGGTGCCGCCGTGGTCATTGCCGCCCCGGAGGGTCACCGCGACCCCGCCTACCTGGCGCGTGTGATTGCCGAGCAGTCCGTCACGGCGGTGCACTTTGTGCCGACCATGCTGTCGGCGCTGACCTCTTCACCGGCGGCGCGCCGCATCTTGGCGGATGCTGGCTTCGGTCAGGATCGAGAGCAGCCCCTGCGCTACGTGGTTTGCTCGGGTGAGGCGCTGCAGAAGGACCAGGTGCAGGCTGCGGGCGAGGTTCTGGGCGTGTACCCGCTGAACCTGTACGGCCCGACCGAGGCGGCGGTGGATGTCACCTTCTGGGAGACCGCCGCCGACCCGCAGCGCGAGAGCGTGCCCATTGGCGAGCCCGTCTGGAACACCGGCACCCTGATTCTTGACCCGACCGGCCACCCCGTGCCGGTGGGCGTGACGGGTGAGCTGCACCTGTCGGGCGTGCAGCTGGCGCGCGGCTACAAGAACAACCCGCAGGCGACCGCGGCGGCTTTTGTGGAGCAGGCTCCTGCCGGTTCGCTCGCGCTGCTGAACGGTGAGAGTCAGCGCCTGTACCGTACGGGCGATTTGGCGTGCTGGGAGATTCTTCCCGATGGTCGCGCCGTCATTGGTTACCGAGGCCGCACGGACTATCAGATTAAGGTGCGCGGTCAGCGCCTGGAGCTGGGCGATATTGAGATGGCTCTTGCCGCGGTTGAGGGGGTGAGCGCTTCGGTGGCTCTGCTGTACCGCGGCCTGCGTGAGCCTGCCCTGGCGGCGGTGCTGGAGGTCGGCGATGTGTCCGCCGAGCGTGCTGAGCAGCTGGTGGAGGCGGCGCGTGAGCATTGCGCGCAGGTTCTGCCGGACTACATGGTTCCGACCCTGTGGCACACCCTGCCTGCTCTGCCGGTGAGCCCCTCCGGCAAGGCGGATCGCAAGCTGTTGGCGTCCCTGGACCTGACCCCTCAGACTTCTGATGCTGAGGGTCCGCACGGCCTGCTGGAGCAGCAGCTGTGCTCGATTATTGCCGGTGTGCTGGGTCGTGAGCGTTTCGGCGTGGATGAGGATTTCTTTGCCTCGGGTGGTCATTCGCTGGCGGCTCTTGAGGTGATTGCCGCGGTTGAGGAGCAGCTGGGTTTGAGCGTGAGCATTGGTGCGCTGTTTGCGCATCCGACCGTGCAGGCTTTGGCGGCGTCTATTGCGGGCGAGCGTGGCGAGGGTGCGGAGTTCGCGCCGGTTCTGCCGCTGCGTGAACATCCTGCCGCGCACGACGCTACCGATGCCCCCGCGCCGCTGTTTATCCTGCCGCCTGCGGGTGGTTTGGGCTGGTGCTATGGGGGGTACCTTTCGCATCTTCCGGCTCAGCAGGGTGTGTATGCTTTGCAGGCTGAGGCGTTCTCTGACCCGCAGGCTGGGTTCGCGTCGAGCCTGCAGGAGCTGGCTGAAGGCTACCTGAAGCTGATTGAGAAGACTCTGGCGGAGCGTTCGTTGCCGCGTCGTTTTGCCCTGATGGGCTGGTCTGTGGGCGGTACCGCCGCGGTGCAGGTGGCGGCTTTGGCGCAGGCTGCGGGTGCGCAGGTTGAGCGTGTGGTTCTGTTGGATGCGTATCCTTCGGAGCAGTGGCAGGGCGTGCCTGCGCCGGATGAGCAGGAGAGCTTCCGCGCGCTGCTGCGTATGGGCGGCCTGCCGGAGCCTGCCGCTGATGAGCAGCTTGATTTGCCGGGTACGTTGGAGCGTCTGCAGAGGGCAGGTTCGGCGATGGGTTACCTGCCGGAGGAGAAGTTGGGCGTGTGCCTGGGTAGTATGCGTGCTTCGGCGGCACTCATGCGTGGTGCTGAGCAGGCGTTCTTTGATGGTGATGTGTTGCTGGTGGGTGTGCCGCACGAGGATCAGCCGTACCTGGATGCGGCGGGTTGGGCGGCGCATGCGTCGTCGTTCCGTTCGGTGCTGTTGGAGGGTACGCACCCTGATCTGGTGAACCCGGCGCGTCTGGCGGAGGTGACCGGCCACTTCGCCAGCTAGCCTCACCGGCGCCCCAATAACTGAAGTAGTCCGGAGGTAATAGTCGTTACCTCCGGGCTACATCGGTTAAAACATGCGGTTGAGTTAAAACACGAATGCCCCCGGTTGATGAATCATCAACCGGGGGCATCGTTTAGCGTCTAACGCAGAACCGGGGTTCTACAGCTAAATGCTTAGTGCTGCTCCAGCTCGGAGTTAGCGTTCACGTTGAGCAGGTCGTACTTAGCGAATGCCTTCGCGGGAACGTCTGCTGCAACCTCGCCGCGCTTTGCCAGCATCTGCAGGGTGCGGACAACAACCGACTCTGCATCGATGTGGAAGAAGCGACGTGCACCCGGGCGGGTGTCTGCGAAGCCGAAGCCGTCAGCACCCAGGGTTGCGAAGTCGTTCGGAACGAACTGGCGGATCTGGTCGGGAACATCCGAAGCGAAGTCGGTGGTCGCGACGATCGGGCCAGCAGCGCCAGCCAGCTTCTGGGTCACGTAAGGAACGCGAGCGGGCTGGTTCGGGTTCAGCAGAGCCTCTTCCTCAGCGGCAATACCGTCGCGGCGCAGCTCGGTCCACGAGGTGACAGACCAGACGTCTGCGGAGACGCCCCAGTCCTCAGCCAGCAGCTGCTGAGCCTTCTCAGCCCACGGAACAGCAACGCCGGATGCCAGCAGCTGTGCCTTGGGGCCGGAGGTCAGCGGGGACTCGCTAATCTTGTGGATACCCTTGATGATGCCCTCAACGTCAACGTTTGCCGGCTCAGCAGGCTGGTGAATCGGCTCGTTGTACACGGTCAGGTAGTACATGACGTTGTGGTCTTCGTCCTTGGTACCGTACATCTGCTCGATACCGCGCTCCACGATGTGAGCGATCTCGTAGCCGTAAGCCGGGTCGTAGATCTTGAACGCCGGGTTGGTGGACGCCAGAATCGGGGAGTGGCCATCGTTGTGCTGCAGACCCTCACCGGACAGGGTGGTACGACCTGCGGTTGCACCGATGACGAAGCCGCGGCACAGCTGGTCGGCAGCAGCCCAGAAGCCGTCGCCAGTGCGCTGGAAGCCGAACATCGAGTAGAAGATGTAAATCGGGATCATCGGCTCGCCGTGGGTGTCGTAGGAGGAGCCCAGTGCGATGAACGCAGCGGTTGCGCCTGCCTCGTTAATACCCACGTGAACGATCTGGCCCTCGGGGGACTCGGTGTAGGTGAGCATGAGCTGGTGGTCAACGGGCACGTAGTTCTGGCCGTTGGGGTTGTACAGCTTAGCCGAGGGGAAGAAGGAGTCCATACCGAAGGTACGTGCCTCATCGGGGGTGATGGGAGCGATACGGTGACCGAAGCCCTTCACACGCATGAGGTCCTTCATCAGGCGGACGAACGCCATGGTGGTAGCAGCGGTCTGCTTGCCGGAGCCCTTCTTGGTCTGTGCGTAGACCTTGGACTCGGGCAGGATAATCTCAGGCTGGGTGTTTGCACGGCCGGGGATGTAACCGCCGAGTTCCTTGCGGCGTGCCTGCATGTACTGCAGTGCCGGGTGGTTTGCCTCGGGCAGGTAATACGGCGGGTTGTACAGATCCTTCTCCAGCTCCTCGTCGGAGATGGGGATGTTCAGGTGGTCACGGAAACCCTTCAGTGCTTCCATGGTGAACTTCTTGATCTGGTGGGTGGAGTTACGTGCCTCGAAGTAGGGGCCGAGCTCTGCACCCTTAATGGACTGTGCCAGGATGACGGTGGGCTTGCCCTTGGTCTCCATAGCTTCCTTGTAAGCTGCGTAGAGCTTCTTGTCGTCGTGGCCACCCAGGCGCAGGTTGAAGATCTGCTCGTCGGTCAGGTCTGCAACCAGTTCCTTGGTCTCGGGGTACTTGCCGAAGAAGTGCTCGCGGATGTAGCCGCCGTCTTCACCGCGGAAGGTCTGGTAGTCACCGTCAAGGGTCTCGTTCATCAGCTGGATGAGCTTGCCGCTCTTGTCCTTCTTGAGCAGCTCGTCGTAGTCGGAGCCCCACAGGACCTTGATGACGTGCCAGCCTGCGCCGCGGAAGAATGCCTCGAGCTCCTGAACGATCTTGCCGTTACCGCGAACGGGGCCGTCCAGACGCTGCAGGTTGCAGTTGACGACGAAGGTCAGGTTGTCCAGGTGCTCGTTTGCAGCCAGCTGCAGTGCACCACGCGACTCGGGCTCGTCCATCTCGCCGTCGCCCAGGAATGCCCAGACGTGCTGCTCGGAGGTGTCCTTGATCTTGTGGTTGTGCAGGTACTTGTTGAAGGATGCCTGGTGGATTGCGTTCAGGGGGCCCAGACCCATGGAAACGGTCGGGAACTGCCAGAACTCGGGCATGCAACGGGGGTGCGGGTACGAAGGAATACCGTTTGCGCCCTTGGTCTTCTCCTGGCGGAAGCCGTCCATCTGCTCTTCGGTCAGGACGCCCTCAACGAATGCGCGGGAGTAGACACCGGGGGAGGAGTGACCCTGGAAGAAGACCTGGTCGCCGCCACCGGGGTGGTTACGGCCGCGGAAGAAGTGGTTCTGGCCCATTTCGTAGAGGTCAGCAACACCTGCGAAGGTGGAGATGTGACCGCCAACGCCGATGCCCTTCTTCTGGGCACGCTGAACCATGATTGCTGCGTTCCAACGAATCCATGCGCGGTACTGGCGCTCGAGTTCCTCATCGCCGGGGTACTCGGGCTGCTGATCAACGGGGATGGTGTTGATGTAGTCGGTCTTGGTCAGAGTCGGGACCTTAACGCCCTTTGCGCCAGCCTCCTTGAGCAGTGCGCGAAGGATGTACTCTGCACGCTCGGTGCCGTGAGTCTTGATAAGGTCCTCGAGGGACTCAGCCCATTCCTGGGTCTCTTCTACGTCGATGTCCTTGAGGCCATCAAGAAGGGTGCTCAGGGAGTGCTCGTTCGGTACGTTAGCCAAACTAATCCAACCTCTCTTCTGTGCGGTTGTGAGATCGCCCGCCGCGCGATGTTGCGTTGTCGAACAATCTTTGTGTTTAAGCGCTATAGGTCTGTGAGACCTACTTCGCTTCTTATCTCTACTATCTTAGACCTAAAGGTGCCTCTCTTGGTCTCAAATGGGGGTTTTTGTGATGTGGGTTTCGCATTGTGGCTCTCTGAGTGGAAAAAATGCGCATTAAAAGTGCTAGTTATGGTCTTTTTGCACCTAAATAG
>NZ_JABZXW010000030.1 GCF_015265375.1 Rothia sp. (in: high G+C Gram-positive bacteria) | reverse complement strand
GTAATAAACCCACGCGGGGGGCGCCTTTCTTATATATGCAATAAAGCATATACCCTTATCGGGGTGCTACCAGATGCGCACGCGCTCCTCCGGAGCCAGGTACAGTGCATCGCCCTCAGAGACATCAAACGCCTCGTAGAACTCGTCAATATTGCGCACCACACCGTTCACACGGAACTCATCCGGCGAGTGCGGATCCACCGAAATCATCACCTCAGCATGCTGCGGGCGGGACTTCGTGCACCAGCCGCGAGCATTCGAGAAGAAGAAACGCTGAATAGCGGTCATACCGTCAATCACCGGTGCATCATCCAGCGACTCAATACCCTGCTTCTTCAAAGCCAGACGGTATGCCTTCAACGCAATCGACATGCCGGACAGGTCGCCAATGTTCTCGCCCAGAGTCAGCTCACCATTCACGTGGAACTTCGGATCCAGACCCACCGGAACGTACGCGTTGTACTGCTCCACCAGGGCTGCGGTACGCTCCTTGAACTTCGCGTAATCTTCCTCAGTCCACCAGCTCTCCAGCTTGCCGTCGCCGTCGTAGCGGGAACCCTGATCGTCAAAACCGTGGCCAATCTCGTGGCCAATAATCATGCCGATATTGCCGTAGTTCGCCGCGTCGTCAGCATCCGGGTTGAAGTACGGCGGCTGCAGAATAGCTGCCGGGAACACAATCTCATTCGCCGGCGGCATGTAGTACGCGTTCACGGTCTGCGGAGTCATCAGCCACTCCGACTTATCCACCGGCTGACCCTTGCGGGCAATCAGCCAGTCAGCGTCAAACGCACCGGTACGGCGCAGGTTCTCGAACAGGTCACCGGGTACCAGCTCCAGTGCGGAGAAGTCACGCCACTTATCGGGGTAACCAATCTTGGTGACGAACTTCGACAGCTTCTCCAGCGCCTTCTCGCGGGTTGCCTCAGTCATCCAGTCCAGCGACTCAATAGACTCGCGGTACGCCTCCAGGAGGTTGCCGACCAGAACCAGCATCTTCTCCTTGTGCGAGGGCGGGAAGTGCACAGCCACGTACTCCTGGCCAATCTCCTCACCCAGAGCCTTCTCGACAGCGCCCACACCGCGCTTCCAGCGCTCACGAATCTGCTGGGTACCGGAAAGGGTCTTGCCGTAGAAGTTGAAGCTCTCCTGAACCAGCTCGTCGTACATGAACGGTGCACGCGAACGCAGAACAGTCCACACAGCCCACAGCTTCCAACTCATCAGCGGGATGGAGGTGAACAGCTTAGCCGCACCCTCAAAGAAGGACGGCTGAGCCACAATAACCTGGCCCAGGCTCTCCGGCTCGGCGCCCAGCGCCAGCAGCCACTGCGAGAACGGGAAGCCGGGGAACTTCTCCTCCAGCTCGGTCGCCTGGTACGGGTTGTAGGTCGCCTCAGCGTCGCGGTTCTCCACGACGTTCCAGTGCAGACGAGCCAGCTCAGACTCGTGGGTGAACACCAGCTGAGCCGCCTGCTCCGGGGTCAGGCCGAAGCCCTCAGCCAGACCGGTCAGCTCAAACATGCGGGCAATATGCTCAACGTATGCCGCGCACGCAGCCTCGTGCTTCTCTTCACGGTAGTAGGATTCATCCGGCAGACCCAGGCCCGACTGGTACAGGAAGAAGGTGTAGTTCTTCGGGTCCTTCGGATCGTTGCTGGTGTACCAGGCGAACAGCTGCGGCAAACCCGCACGAGACAGCAGCGCCAAGGTCACGGCAAGGTGGGAGGGGGTTGCCGAGTTCAGAATCGGGGCAATTTCCTTCAGCAGCGGCTCCAGGCCGTCCGCCTCAATCTTCTCAACATCCATGAAGGAGTTGTACAGCGCGCCAATACGGGACTCCGGCTGCTCCTTCGCGATCTTCTCCACCAGCTCACGCACGTGCTTCTCTGCGTTATCGCGGAGGGTGTACAGGCCGCCGTCCTTGGGGCGATCCGCCGGGATTTCGTGGGTTGCCAGCCACTTGCCGTTGACGTGGCGGAAGAAATCGTCGCCCGGCTTGACGGTTTCGTCCACCCATTCTTTAGTGATTCCAGAGTTAGTAGTCATGGTTCCATTCTATGTTCTTACGCCCGCAAGCCACAGGATGACCGGCACGCCGCCAGATGCTGGCTCACCGGTACAGGTGCTTCTCAGAGGCGTTTTAGGCGGCAGAAAAGGCAGGTAAGCCCCTCCAGGATGCAGAAAACCCGCCCGCACGGTCACACAACCGTACAGGCGGGTTAACATCTACCCTCTGAACTTATCTCTAGTTCAGGAAAGAAGAAGCACTATTCGCTTAAGCCTGAGCCTTCGCTGCCAGCTTCTGTGCACGCTCAGCCATCATGCGCTTCTCAGCACCGTTGACCAGCCACAGGAACAGCACAGCCAGACCGGAGCACACAATCATGAAGACGAACGCGGTGCCCCAACCCCAGTGGTCAACAATGATGCCGATACCGGCAGAAGCCAGGGTTGCACCCAGCGCGTAACCGAACAGGCCGGTGAAGCCCGCAGCGGTACCCGCAACGTGCGAGGGGGACAGGTCAATAGCCTGCAGACCAATCAGCATGACCGGACCGTAAATCAGGCCACCAATCAGAGCCAACGCAACGTACGCAATCCACAGGGGTGCATCCGAAGAAGGCAGCCAGTACAGCAGAATCGCGCCAACGGTCGCAATCAGGAACAGAATACCCGCGGGGGAGCGGCGACCCTTGAACATGCGGTCAGAAACGTAACCGCACAGGACGGTGCCACCAATGCCGGCAAGCTCCAGAATCGAGAAGCCCGCAATACCGCCCTCAAGGGAAGCGTGACGCACATCGTGCAGGTACTTCGGCGCCCACACCAGCACGCCGTAACGCAGGGTGTACACGAACACGTTCGCCAGAGCCAGGTACACCATGGTCGAGTTGGTCAGCACGTGCTTGCGGATGGTGGTCCAGGTGGACTCTGCACGATCCTCAGCGGTGGACTCAACCTTGTGCGGGTCGTTGCGGTACACGTCAACGGTGGGCAGACCCTCAGCCTCGGGGTTGTCACGAATCAGCAGCCACGCCACGAAAGCTAGAACGAAGCTGATAACAGCCGGGAACCAGAAAGCAACTTCCCAGGTCTTGCCGAACATGGAGAAGCCCCACGCAACCAGCAGACCGGACAGCGCGCCACCAACGTTGTGGGCGGTGTTCCACCACGAAACCTTAGTACCGCGCTCGCTGGTGGAGAACCAGTTCACCAGCACACGACCCGAGGGAGGCCAACCCATGCCCTGGAAGATGCCGTTGAAGACCATGATGGTCGCCATGATGGAGGCGATAGCGGCACCGTAGCCGGCAGCGCCCGCACCTTCACCCATGTAGCCGGTCAGCGCCAGCAGAATGTTTGCAACACCCGAAAGCACCAGGCCGATAGGCAGGAACAGACGCGCATTCGAGCGGTCAGAAATCATTGCGGTGAAGAACTTACTGAAACCGTAAGCCAGCAGCAGTGCGGTGGACAGCGCACCAATAGCCGCGTTGCTGAAACCAAGTTCCTTGGTCAGAATCGGGGTGACCAGCGGGACGTTGTTACGAATCAGGTAGAAGGTCGCGTAACCGATGAAAATACCCATGAAAACCTGCAGACGCATGCGCGGGTACTTTGCATTAACTTCAGCCTCGGTCAGCTGAGGCTTGGGTGCCGGAATTGCGAGCCAGCGGGGTACAGAACCCTTCTTCTTCTTCTTTGATGAAGTGGTAGTAGTCATGCTGGAATTCTAAAAACGAATTCTTATAAAAATGCTAATTTGATGGGCATATGTGCATAGTAATGCTTGTTAAGGTGAACGGATATTCAGAACGTTTATTCTTTAAATAGTGGTTTTTACCTGAAATTCCGGGGAAGACTAAAGATGCTGTGATGTATATCTAGCTACTAGGCAACATTGCCGCAGGTTAGTTAATGAATATAAATACTTTCTCCGTTGAGTAAGTATGTGTTTTGGTCAGACCACACTTAAATTTAGAGTAATTTATACCCTAAGTTCAAAAAGAAAACCACTTGAAACCAGTACATCGGCGCCCCAAAGCAGCACAGAAAAGCCCGCCCGTACAGTGCAGAAGAAAAACTGTACGGGCGGGCCGTTATCTATCCCCAAAAGCTCGGCACACAGTCGGTACGCATACCGGCTCGAAGCCGAACAGCCGCCACCTGCCGCAGGTCACCGCGAGCAAACCATCATCCGGTCAACCCGCAGCAGGCAGCGGAGCCAAGAGGCGCCTCCTAGAGGGATGCGCGAATCGCCTTGGTGGCATCCACCAGGTGACGCAGAGACTGCTTGGTCTCCTCGTAATCACGAGTCTTCAGACCGCAGTCCGGGTTCACCCACAGGTCAGCAATGGTGCCGTAACCAATCGCAGCCTTCAGCAGGGACTCAATCTCCTCCTGCGAAGGAACACGCGGGGAGTGGATGTCCCACACGCCCGGGCCCAGACCGGAAACGAAGCTCTCCGGAATGTCAGCCAGCAGCTCCATGTGCGAACGAGCCGCCTCAATGCTGGTCACGTCAGCGTTCAGAGCGTTAATCGAGTCGATAATCTCGTTGAACTCCGAGTAGCACAGGTGGGTGTGAATCTGAGTGGAATCCTTCACCGCGCTGGTTGCCAGGCGGAAGGAGTTCACCGACCAGTCCAGGTACTGCGGCTGCTCATCGCGGCGCAGGGGCAGCAGCTCGCGCAGAGCCGGCTCATCCACCTGAATGATGCGGATGCCCGCCTGCTCCAGGTCGGCAATCTCGTCGGCAAGAGCCAGAGCCACCTGGTTAGCGGTCTCGCGGCGCGGCTGGTCGTCACGCACGAAGGACCACGCCAGAATCGTCACGGGGCCGGTGAGCATGCCCTTGACCGGCTTGTCGCTCAGCGACTGTGCGTGGGAGCTCCACGGCACGGTGAATGCCTCACCGCGCAGGCCCTCGCCGTGACGCTTCACGTCACCGAACAGGATCGAGGGGCGGGTGCAACGCGAACCGTAGGACTGAACCCAGCCGTGGCGGGTGGTTGCGAAGCCGTCGAAGTTCTCAGCGAAGTACTGAACCATGTCGTTACGCTCAGCCTCACCGTGAACCAGCACGTCCAGGCCCAGCTCCTCCTGCAGCTTGATGACCGAGGCGATTTCGTCACGCAGGAAGCCGTTCAGCTCCTCGGCGGAAATCTTGCCCGCACGAGCCTCCGCACGGTGGCGGCGAATCTCAGCGGTCTGCGGGAAGGAGCCGATGGTGGTGGTCGGCAGCTTCGGCAGGTTCAGGTCAGCCTGAGCCGCACGGCGAACGTCAATGGTCGGACGGTCGAAGTCCTCAGCGGTCACAGCTGCGGCGCGGGCACGAATCTCGTCGTTGTGCTTGCGCGGGTCAGCGGCGAAGCGAGCCAGCGCCTCGTCAGCAGCCTTCAGCTCCGGTTCAACAGCAGCCTCACCCTCAGCCAGGCCACGAGCCAGCAGAGCAATCTCGGCAACCTTCTGGTCAGCGAATGCCAAGCCGTCCACGGGAACCTCGGCGGGGTCCTCAAGCTCCAGGTCGTGCGGCACGTGCTGCAGGGAGGTCGAGGAGGACACCGACACGGCACCCTCGGATGCGCCGGGCAGCGCTTCCAGGGTCTTCAGAGCGGCGCGAACATCGGCACGCCACACGTTACGGCCGTTCACAACACCGGCAACCAGGTGCACACCAGCGGCAGAGACGGATTCCAGCTCAGCCTTCGAGTACACGCCGTGCACCAGGTCAAGGTGCAGCGCCTCAATGCCGGTACCCAGCAGTGCCGGCAGGTTCTCACGCAGAGAACCGTAGGGGCTGGTCACCAGAATCTGCGGGCGCTTCTCGGCGGCAGCCAGGGCACGGTAGGTGCGCTCAGCCAGCTCGGCAACCTTCGCGTTGTCGGCACGGTCCACGGTCAGGCCCGGCTCGTCCAGCTGAACCCACTCAACGCCGCGCTCAGCCAGCTGCTCCAGCACCTGAGCGTACGCTGCAACAAACTCATCCAGACGGTCAACGGGGGAGAAGTCCTCAGCGGAACCCTGCTCAGCCTTAGCGCCCAGCAGCAGGGTCAGGGGACCAACAATCTGCGGGCGAACCTTCACGCCAGCCTTCTGAGCGACCTCGAGCTGCTCGTCAATAGCCTCAAGGTTCAGCTTAATCTCGGTGCCGGCACCAATCTCGGGCACCAGGTAGTGGTAGTTGGTGTCGAACCACTTGGTCATCTCCAGCGGAGGCAGGGTCTCGGTACCGCGCGCCAGTGCGAAGTAGCCGGGCAGATCCAGCAGGCCGCGTGCGTCCTTAGCCTCAGCCAGACGCTCGGGAACCAGGGTGAACAGGCGAACCACGTCGAGCACCTGGTCGTAGTAGGAGAAGGTCGCCGGAATCGAGTAGTTATCAGCCTTCAGGCCCGCGGCGGTCACACGCTCAAAGTAGGTGCGCTGCACGTCAGCGGCGGTGTCCTGCAGCTCCTGCAGGGTTGCCTTGCCCTTCCAGAAAGCCTCCTGAGCCTTCTTCAGCTCACGGAAGCGGCCCACGCGGGGGTAGCCAACAATGGTGGCGGCGGGGAATGCGGTGTTCGACATAATAATTTTTTCCTTTACTGGGGATAGAAATGGGAGAATCAGCGGGCCCTGCCGGCCCCGTCGATGGGGCCGAGATCCGCGGGACGCTCCCGGGGTACTTTGGGGGAAACTTGGGTGGCGCATCCGCGCCGGGTGGAGCGGGTCGCGTTTAGGCGAATTCCAGCTCGCTCAGGGACTGGGAGAAACGGTTGCTGTATCGGGGCAGGTCCAGCTGGTCCAGAACGTCCAGCACCGCCGCATGCTCGTTGAAGGTGAAGAAGTGCAGGCCCGGTGCGCCCGCATCCATCACGGTGCGGCACTGGTTCAGCGCGTAGTCCACGCCGATGCGGTGCAGCTCTGCGCTGCTGGTTGCCGTCTCCAGGGCGTACGCGAGGTCCGCCGGAACCGACATGCCCGCCATCTGGCAGAGGTTCTGCAGGCGCTTCAGGGAGGTCACCGGCATGATGCCCGGAATAATCGGGATATCCACACCCGCCAGGCGAGCCGAATCGACCAGGGCACTATAGCGCTCATCCTCGAAGAACACCTGGGTGATAGCGAAATCCGCGCCGGCACGCTGCTTGGACAGCAGAATCTCAATATCCTGCAGCAGGGATGCCGACTCGGGGTGCTTCTGCGGGTACGCCGCCACACCGATGGACACCTTGCCAGCCGCCAGGTGGGCAAAATCTTCGCGTTCCACGCGGCGAATCAGCTCGACCAGGTAGCGGGCGAAAGGAAGCTCAGAAACCTGACCCTCCTGCACGTCACCGCGCAGCGCCAGGAAGCCGCGCACGCCCAGACCCAGAATCAGACGGACCGCACGCTCCAGCTCGTGCACCGAGTGGCCCGCACAAATCAGGTGTGCCAGGGGGGTGAGGGAGGTTTCGTGCACCAGGTGGTCGAGCAGCGCCAGCGTCTTCTGACGGCGCTTCGCGTCACCGGAGTAGGTGACCGAAACGTAGTCGGGGTTGGTACCCTCAAGCTCCGCAATGGTGTGGAGCAGCGACTCACAGCTCGCGTGTGAGCGCGGAGGGAACAGCTCAAAAGAAAGAGCCGGGTGAACTGTCGTCATAACCATCCTTCGTGTTCACCCGATAGATACGCACCGTGAGGGTGCGCGAATTCTTCTGCAGGATGCGCTGTACCGGTTTGCAGGTACGACTCATCAAGGGGTGCCGAAGGGTATTCTTCTCTATCGGTTCTGGCGGGAGCACCTTGTCCGTACCCTGCACCGTGAAGGTGGGGGATACTGGCGAGGTTGCTGCGACGTCGACGAGCCAGATCTCTCGGTCGCTCTTGATAGATAACGCTTTCACTCTACCCACCGCCTCCGAGGGCGTGCAAGGGATGCGGCGGTTGATGTCCTAATATTTCTGGACATGACATTGGGGAGAAATATGAACTTAATATGACTGACTATGACGAAGGGTGCTGGGGGCGTTGCGGGTAGGGCTGTCGGCTGACCCCTGAATGCCCGAAAATATCACAGATATATCTGCTTAATATTCTTGGACACGCACGAATATGTGTGTTTTATATTTCATTGAGGGGTAAGGTAGCTAGTGAGGCACGGGTAGTGTTTCAATGTCCGCTCATCGAGGAGTTTCAGGGCTCAAAGATGAGTTCAATATGACTTTGTGAGCGTGGTGAGAATGAAAAAGCTATTTTCTTCTATACTCTGGTCCTTCCGCCTAGCATGGAAAACCTGTCCCACAACCCTGGTGAGCGCCGCCCTATCGCTAGCCGTCATTGCCTGCATTCCTCTGAGCCAGTCCCTGCTGATTGGTAATACAGTATCAGCCTTGAGCGGTTCAAATGGTGGCGCGGCCTGGATTTATATCGTTGCTCTTGCCCTTGTCGTTGGAATTAATATCATTGCCCAACGCTGGGTAATAAGTAACATGCTAATCCTCAAATCAAAGGTGAACTATCGGGTTCACTGCATGTTAAATAACAGGTTATCTACATTTCCGTTATCTGATATAGGTAGCACAAAATCACAGGAAGATATACGTGCTGCTAGAGAGGCAATATCGAAACAGGAATTGCAGGTTCACACCATGTCAGTTATGGCACTGGTGAGTGCCTTCGCAATGGTGTTACTTCTCTGTCTCAATATTGCGAACGTCAGCATTGTGGCAGCAATTTTTGCGGCACTGTGTTCACTACCCCTATCTATTGCAATGGTGATTCTCGCTAAACGTGATTACGCTATATACACCCTAATGTACGAGGACTATCGGGCAGAGAACTACTATCTAGACAATCTGATGGCTCAGAGCCGAGCCCAAGAACTTCACCTCATGAGAGCCTCCCGATTTTTCTCGCAACGCGTAGCGTCCTGGCGACGCCGGGCAGCCGGTAGGGAATTGAGCCTTGAAAGTGTTAGAGGAATCATCTCCATAGTTGCAGGGCTACTCTGCTCTGTCTTACTTTTTGCGTCCCTGTACTTCCTTGTGGATTCAGGCGCCGATATATCGTATGTGGCCGGATCGCTGATTGGAATCATTGCCTGTGTTAACGCGACCCAAGAGGTGGGATATTCATTCGGCCAGATTATTAATGGAGCATTATCTGTTCAGCAATTCCGAAGGGTATGCGACTCTGATACTTACGACCATGCTTCTGAGATAAAAACTTCTAACCCTAACCGTGAAAATATTTCAAAAATTATATGCAAAGATGTATCCGTTCAGTATGAGGGCGCGTCGTCTTTTGCGCTTAAAGATATTAATCTTGAGCTGATGAATAATCAAATGATTGCAGTAGTTGGTGCCTCGGGTGCGGGAAAAACAACGCTAATAAATGCAATTCTTGGAATTACACCAATTGCCCAGGGGAGCATAACGTATAAGGGTGCTTCTTCTGAGAGTAAATACAACATGTTGGCAAATGTTGGTTTGGTGAGTCAAGACTACGGCCGTTATGAACTGACTGTGCGTGAAAATCTTCTTCTGGGTTTGTCGCAGGAGGCGGTTGAGCGTCTTGGTGATGCTGATTTGTGGTCGGCTTTGTCGGTGGCTTGTGCTGATGATTTTGTGCGTGGTCTTGAGGGTGGTTTGGATGCTCAGTTGGGTGAGTCGTTTGGTGGTGTTGGTCTTTCGGGTGGTCAGTGGCAGCGTTTGGCGTTGGCGCGTGTGGTTCTTCGGGATGCGCCGGTGTGGGTGTTGGATGAGCCGACCAGTGCTGTGGATGCTGAGACTGAGGAGGAGATTTTTGCTCGGTTGAAGGTGGCTGCTGTTGGGCGTTTGGTGGTGTTGGTGTCTCATCGTGCGTGGACGTTGCGTGGTGTTGATTCTGTGGTGGTGTTGGATGGTGGGTGTGTGGTGGAGCAAGGAACCTACCGGGAGCTACTGAAGGCAGAGGGAAAGTTTATGGAAATTTTCAAAAATCAGATCTCTGAAGATTCTGCAGGGCGCAAAACTTCCGCTGAAAGGGACTATAAAGATGCGTAAGATTATGGCTAATACTGTTTGGTCCGTGGTTTATGCTTTCAAAAATCACCCCGTATGGACCGTTTCCTATCTAGTGTCTGTTGTGTGCCTATCACTATTCCCTGCTCTGCAGATGGAGGCTGTCACTAGACTTGTTGAGCATTTGGGCCAGAGCCAGGATGAAGTGCTCCCGCTAGCGCTGGGGGTTAGTTTTGTGCTGGCAGGATACATTGCCCTGGGACAAGCATCAGACTCTCTGCGTATGATTCTAAATTCTCGAATGTCAAGTACGGGTATTCAGAACGTATCTTCTCGTCTGGCGACTTGTTCCTCTCAGGAAATCGCGAGCGGTGATTATGCTCGCTCATCAAGGGCAGCTCATGAAGCTGTGACAGGGGGGAGCCTGGGGTCTCAAGTTTCCACTATGGGTGCTCTGATATTCATCATTTTTTCGACGGGAGCTCTTAGTTATTCCGTAGGAAAGATCAATGTATATGCTTCACTCTGCATGCTTGCAGGCATGATTCCTGTTGCCTTGATGTCACAGCTCTATTCGAGTAAGAATGCTGAGGCAATGGAAAAAATATATTCATATAGCTACAACGCGTGGCATAGCACTAACCAGATTGCACAAATAACTACTGCTCGTGAGCTTGCAATTCTGAACGCTCGGTCGTTCTTTGCGCATCGTGCTAATCAAGAACGGAAAAAATCCGGTGAGGAGGAAATTGGCCTAGCTCGTTACATCCTCAGAATATATACAATTGTTGGTTTTATAAGCGCTGCATTGCTAGCTTTAGCCCTTATTTTTCTAGCGGCCTCGGTGCCGGCTCCCGGTGCTCTTGCTGGAGCTGTTATAGGTATTACCTCGGCTATAGTCTCGCTTGGCTCGATGGGAAGCGACCTTAGCTCGATGGCAGCGGGGTCAAACGCAATTGATATATATCGAAAGTTTATTTCTAGCGCACAGCCCGAGCAGAAAAATCCGATTGCCGATATCTACCCTGAAATCTGCAGCGTTTCCATTAGGAATCTTGCTATCCAGTATCCAAAAGCTGATTCTTTAGCTCTTAAAAACATCAATCTCACTTTTGGTCCCGGGCAGATGATTGGTATTGTCGGGCCCAGCGGATCGGGAAAGACAACCCTAGTAAATGCACTCATGGGTATGCTGAAGCCCTCCAGTGGAGACATCCTCATGGGAGGTACGTCGGTACAGGACATATCACCTGATGATTTGTTGGCAAATGTTGGTTTGGTGAGTCAAGACTACGGCCGTTATGAACTGACTGTGCGTGAAAATCTTCTTCTGGGTTTGTCGCAGGAGGCGGTTGAGCGTCTTGGTGATGCTGATTTGTGGTCGGCTTTGTCGGTGGCTTGTGCTGATGATTTTGTGCGTGGTCTTGAGGGTGGTTTGGATGCTCAGTTGGGTGAGTCGTTTGGTGGTGTTGGTCTTTCGGGTGGTCAGTGGCAGCGTTTGGCGTTGGCGCGTGTGGTTCTTCGGGATGCGCCGGTGTGGGTGTTGGATGAGCCGACCAGTGCTGTGGATGCTGAGACTGAGGAGGAGATTTTTGCTCGGTTGAAGGTGGCTGCTGTTGGGCGTTTGGTGGTGTTGGTGTCTCATCGTGCGTGGACGTTGCGTGGTGTTGATTCTGTGGTGGTGTTGGATGGTGGGTGTGTGGTGGAGCAAGGAACCTACCGGGACCTAACCACCGACCCCACATCACGCTTCAGGAAGCTCTTCGCCTCCCAACTGGAGGGGAAATAACCACGCAACATGCCCCCACAACGTAGAGTTAAAAACATGGAACGTATCGAATCTCCTGTCTACCGCAGGCTCGGCAACTCCGGCCTCGTCGTACCCAGCGTCGGTATCGGCTGCAATAACCTCGGCCGCCCCGGCACCCCCACCCGCACCCAAGAAGGCACCAACGAAGTCATCGCCGCCGCAGTCGACGCCGGTATCAGCTTCTTCGACATCGCCGACCTTTACGGCGCCGAACCCGGCCTCTCAGAAACCATGTTCGGCACCGCCCTCACCCAGCTCGGCCTCGACCGCGACGAACTGACCATCGTCACCAAATTCGGCCTGCCCGTCGGCGACCTCAACGGCAACGACCGCAACGCCCGCGGATCCCGCCGCTACATCATGCGCGCCGTCGAAGGATCCCTCCGCCGCCTCGGCACCGACTACATCGACCTGTACTTCTACCACAGCCCCGACCCCAACACCCCCATCGAAGAAACCCTCAGCGCCCTCGACCAGCTCGTACGCGACGGCAAAGTCCGCTACCTGGGCCACTCCAACTTCTCCGGCTGGCAGCTCGCCCACGCCGAACACTGCGCCCACGAGCTCGGCACCGAACGGTTCATCGTCGCAGAAAACCACTACAACCTGCTCGACCGCCGCGCAGAACTCGAAATCCTGCCCGCCGCACGGCACTTCGGTATGGGTGTGCTACCGTACTTCCCGCTCGCTAACGGCCTGCTGACCGGCAAGTACCGCCGCGACAACATTCCCGCCGGTTCGCGCCTGTCCCACTCCAAGAAGAACGTGCTCGACGCCGCCAACTGGGACCAGCTCGAAGCCTTCCACACCTTCTGCACCGAACGTGGCATCACCGAGGTGCAGGCGGCGTTCTCCTGGCTCGCACAGCAGTCGCCGGTCACCTCCGTCATTGCCGGTGCGACCAGCGCCGAGCAGGTGCGCGCCAACGCACAGGCGGCCTGCCTGCGCTTCGACGCCGAGGACCTCGCCGCCCTGGACGCTATCTTCCCGGCACCGGAGAAGATCGCGCTGTTCTAAACGCATACTCCTTCTTAAGGGGAATTGAAACGGTCCCAACCGGCGGTCGTAAAATATGTCGAAAAATGTGCGTGGTGAGAAATAAATATCACCCGCCGAGCGTTTTCGCTAGGATTAGGTGAGGTGTGTCTAACCTGACGCACCTCACCTAGCCCACTGACAGTGCTGAAGAACCACCAATGTCGGTGTACTCTCCCCTAACCCCTCGGCATCAAAGGACACCATGAGCGCACAGAGCACCGCCTCCACCCTGCCCCCTCTGGGCACCGGGAAGCACAGTCGATACCTCGGCATCATCGCACTCATCGCCACCTTCGGCGGTCTGCTCTTCGGCTACGACACCGGAGTAATCAACGGCGCGCTCGAACCCATGAGCCGCGAACTCGGCATGGATTCCACCGCCCAAGGCTGGGTCACCGGATCGCTCGCTTTCGCCGCCGCTATTGGCGCGCTCGGATGCGGCCGCATCTCTGACCGGTTCGGCCGCCGAACCACCATCATTGGGTTGTCCACCATCTTCTTCTTCGGCGCCCTGGCGTGCGTCTTCGCACCCAACGTCGCCGTGCTCATCACCGGACGCACCCTGCTCGGCCTGGCGGTCGGTGGCGCCTCCGCCGTGGTGCCCGTGTTCCTCGCAGAGCTCGCACCCTACGAAATTCGAGGCTCCCTCTCCGGCCGCAACGAGCTCATGGTCGTGGGCGGTCAGCTTGCCGCGTTCATCGTGAACGCCCTCATTGGCAACCTGTGGGGCGAGCACGACGGCGTGTGGCGCTGGATGTTCGCCATCTGCACCCTACCCGCCATCGGCCTGTTCGTCGGTATGCTGCGAGTACCCGAGTCGCCGCGCTGGCTGCTGCGCGTCGGCAAGCGTGAGCAGGCGCTTGAGGTGATGAAGCGCATCCGCTCCACCGAGCGTGCCGAAGCTGAGATCGCCGACATTGAACGCACCCTGCAGGCGGAGGCAACCACCCAGAACGACGCGGCGGGTAAGGAAAGCGTGGGCGTGCGCGGCTGGTTTGTGCGCATCCTGCTCGTCGGTATTCTGGTCGGCGCGGGCCAGCAGCTGACCGGCATCAACTCGATTATGTACTACGGCATTAAGGTGCTCAAGGAAGCCGGTTTCAGCGAATCCGCGGCGCTCATCGCGAACATTGCGCCGGGTACGATTGCGGTGCTTGGTTCCATCCTGTCGCTGCGCCTGATGGAGCGTGTGCCGCGCCGCGTCATGGTCATTACCGGCTACAGCTCGACCGCGTTCTTCCACGTGCTGATTGCGGGCGCATCCATGCTTCTGCCCGCCGATAATGCGGCGCGTCCCTGGATTCTGCTGGTGCTCATCGTCTGTTTTGTGGGCGCGATGCAGACCTGCCTGAATGTGTCCACCTGGGTGATTATGAGTGAGCTGTTCCCGCTGCGCGTGCGTGCGGCGGGTATGGGTATTTCGGCGTTTAGCGGCTGGATGATGAACGGTGTGCTGTCGCTGGCGTTCCCCGTGATTCTGGGTGCGGTCGGTCTGACCGGCTCCTTCATCGGCTTTGCCGTGGTGAACGTGATTATTGCGCTGCTGATGTTCCGCAACCTGCCGGAGACTCGCGGTGTGAGCCTGGAGCAGGTGGAGCGCGGCGTGATGGACGGCAGTATCTACCCCTCCGCAGGCAAGCGTTAGATTCGGCGGTTTTTAGGCATGAATGAGGCGGGCGGCCCCTCCCCGGTGGAGGTGCCGCCCGCCTCGCAATATGTGCTGAGAGATTAGTCTGCAGGGTTCTCTGCGAGAAACTCGTCGAGGCCGATGCGGTAGCCGTCATCTTCGGCGCGTGCCTTGCGAAGAGCCTCAATGTCGAGGAGCTCTTCGTACTCTTCAAGTAGCTTCAAATCTTCGTAGGAGATGAGCGCGGCAACAGTCTTTCCGTTGCGGCTGATGAGGGGACGTTCGCCGGAGAACACGGCTTCATTGACTTTGGTTCCGAGGTTGTCGCGGAGTTCTTTAAGAGTCGTGACATTGGAACGAGTCCGGTGAGTGGTGACAGTCATGACTGGTTCCTTTCTGGGGTTTGTCCGTTAGCACCGAGGATAGTTCTTGTGCAGGTTCCATCCAGGGGGCTACTTATATAGTTTATATAGTACAACAATGTAAAGTATGTAAAAAGTGTACACTTTTTCTGCTAAGGTTGAGGGTAAGATTTAAAGCTCTGCCTGAAGGATGCAGATGACTGCAAACCATGTCTCAAACCCCGTGTATCGGGTCGAATTGACGCGCAAAGCAGCGAAAGAACTAAAGAAAATCCAACGAGAAGACCGGACAGCCTTCGAGAAAATTATCGCCTGCCTCCGATCCCTTGGTGATGACCCATATATGACGGGAGTCAAGAAGCTACAGGGCGAAGAAGGGTACAGGGCACGAGTAGGGAATTACCGCATTCTGTACACCATTGATAACGGTGCGGTTGTTGTTGAGGTCTTCCGAGTCGGTCATCGGCGAGAAGTCTATCGCGGCCTGTAGAGTGAACGCGGCGTGATGGACGGTAGCATCTACCCCTCCGCAGGCAAGCGCTAAACCTCGGTGGTTTTTAGGCAAGAATGAGGCGGGCGGCACCTCCACAGGGAGGTGCCGCCCGCCTCGTGCGTCTCGTGACCCGCCGCCCCTCGCCCCATCGCACTGTTCGTTGAATGAGAAGCAAGGAACCCCTACCCTGCGCCACCAATCCATAAGTGATACGGTCAAAGAACAAGTAATGGATTCACGTGCTGAAATGCACGCCCGACCCTGCCCCACACGCATCGCCCGGACGCCCGCATCCAGCACGCCACAACTCTATAACGAACACGGGTGAACAATGACTGAGAACGTACACAACGACTGGGACCTCCGAAGCGAAGAGGTCCAGAAGGACCAGGTAGCTGCCTACGACGCAATGCGCCGCCGTTGCCCCGTCGCCCACGACGAATTCATGGGCTACTCCGTCTTCAAAAACGCCGACGTACAGCACGTACTCGACCACCCCGAAATCTACTCCAACGTCGTCTCCACCCGCCACATCGCCGTCCCCAACGGCATGGACGCACCCGAACACACCACCTTCCGCGCGGTCAACGACAAGTACTTCACTCCCGAACGCCTCGAAAAGTTCGCACCCGTCATCCGCGACGCCGTGAAGAGCCTCATCGCAGAACTGCCCCGCGGCGAAGAAGTAGACGTCATGCAGGGCTTCGGTCAGGCATACGCAATGCGCGTGCAGAACGCCTTCATGGGCTGGCCCGCATGCCTCGAACAGCCCCTCACCGAATGGATCGAAAAGAACCGCGTCGCCACCCTGCGCCGCGACCGCGAAGAAATCGCTAAGGTCGCCCTCGAATTCGACGGCTACATCCGTCAGCTGCTCGACGAACGCCGCGAGGACGCCGCCGCCGGCAACCCCAAGGACGTCACCGCCGAACTGCTCACCGACACCGTGCAGCTGCCCGGCGAAGAACCCCGCACCATGACCGACGAAGAAATCGTCAGCCTCATCCGCAACTGGACCGTGGGTGAGCTGTCCACCGTCTCCGCAACCGTAGGCGTATTCGTCAACTTCCTGGCACGCAACCGCGCCGAGCAGGACCGCCTGCGCGCATCCCTCGCCGACGGCAACGCACTCGACGACCGCAGTGAAATCGCCCTCGCCGTCGAAGAAATCATGCGACTCGAAGACACCCTCGTCACCAACCGCCGCATCACCACCCAGGACACCGAACTCGGCGGCCGCACCCTGCCCGCCGGCTCCCGCGTGACCATCAACTGGGCAAGCGCCAACCGCGACGAGGACGCCTTCGAAGACGCCCTCACCTACAACCCGCACCGCGACCAGTCCCGCAACCTCGTGTACGGCGACGGCATCCACGTCTGCCCCGGCGCGCCCCTGGCACGCCTGGAACTGCGCATCCTGCTCGAGGAGTTGCTGCGCGGCACCGAATCCATTGAGATCGCGGACGAGAGCGAGAAGCCCGCAACCGTGAACGCCGTGTACCCGGTCTCCGGCTACTCGGTCGTGCGCGCCATCTTCAACTAGGCACGCTCTAGCCGTAAAAGCGCGAGGCGCCGAACCCTTCAGAATGGGGGTCGGCGCCTCGCGCTGTTAAGAGTGAATATAAGAGTGAATAGTGGGGGAGTGGTGGCTAGTATTAGCCGCTCACTATAGATAAAACAGAATATTACCTAGCGGCTATATAGCCTAGTGGAATACCCAATAAAGCTGATCTAGCGGCCGGAACTCGTCGCCGAAGGCTTCGTGGAAGATTCCGCAGAGCCGCTCGCAGACGGACGAGTCGAAGCACTTGCAGAAGCCGAAGCAGATGCCTCCGCCGCAGCCGATGCCGACTCCTCCGGAGACAGCGGCGTACCGTCCGCATGAACACCAGCCATCGCCGGAGTCACACCATTCACGAAGCTCAACTTCGCCTGCTTGAACTGGTACTCGGGAGAGCAAGTCAGCTTGTACTTCGAATTCGCCAGCTCGCGAATCGACTTCACATAATTCTGAGTCTCCTCATACGGGGGAACACCGCCGTACTTCTCCACAGAACCCGGACCCGCGTTATAACCGGCGAGAACCACATCCTGCAACTCATCGTCATTGGAGGCGTACTTTGCCAAACGAGTACGCAACTCAGCCAAGTAGCGCGCCTGCGCCGCAATCGCATCGTGCGGGTTCAGAACATTACCGCCATTGCCGAAGCTGTAGTGGCCACCGCTCCACGCATCATCAGTGAACTGCGCAATACCCTTAGCGCCCTGATGGGACACAACGCCCACACGCCAGTGGCTCTCGGTCTCAATCTGCGCCGCCATCACGCCGGGACGGAAACCCGACACCTTAGAGCCCTGCTCAAAATCGGATCGGAGAGCCGCCGGAGCATACGAAAGCTCAGTCATGCCGCAATAGTCGTCATAGGTGGCTGCCAGGCCGGCAACACCGCCACCCAAAAGAACCGCAGAGGCAATAATCTGCCAATGCGCAAGTGCCCCGGCAAGAATGCGTACCGGAAAAGGCTTACGCTGCCGAGGAGAAGTCTGTTCGTCCGCCGAAACGAAGGTGTGGTTGGAGGCGCTCGTAGCGCTGCGCTCGGAAGAGGCGCTCGAAGTGCTATCTGCCATTCCTATAGACTAGCGCACCATGCCCGCTCCTGGCTAAGAAAAGTTCGCCCATGAGGCTAAAAGCATAGTTTGCCGCAGTGCGGGCAGGCTCCTGTTTGGGTGCTTGCGCGGGTGCAGAAAGACCCCGCCCGGCGCATCCAATCACAGGATGCACCGGGCGGGGTCAATCTCTCGGCGGGCGGTAGAAGCGCCCTGTACGAGCTACCAGCTACCAGCTATTAGCGGTCGGTAATCACTAGCGGTCAGTGACCACGATCTTGCCGGCGGCACCGCGCTCCATCTCCGAGAAGGAGTGGTTCACGAACACGTAGGTGCCGGACTCCAAGAACTGCATCTCCACGAAGCCACCCTGCGCGGGCGCCAAATCGAGTGCCTGGCTGTGGCCGTCACGGCTGCCGAACGCATCCGCGCCGCGGCGCATCAGGTAGCCGCCCTCCTTGTAAACTGTGTCGAACTGCGAACCGACCACGTGGAAGCTCGTGCCGTGGTTCGGGCCAGCCGCCATCACCCAAATACGGATACGCTCGCCCTTCTTCACCTGCAGCGGCTTCGCCTTGTACTGGGTTGCGTGGCCGTTGAACATGGTCAGCGTGGGGGTGCCCGCCGCGATCAGCTCCGGCGAGTTCTCCGCGAGCTTGTTGCCGTCGGAGGCGGTCTTGCCGGTGTCGTGCAGGTATGCCTCGCCCTGAACCATCACGTACTCGTGATCGACCGGGTCAAGGTCGGCAGGGTCGATAATGACCGCGCCGTACATGCCCTGGGTCATGTGCAGGCTCAGCGGGGCGGTACCGCAGTGGTACAGCCAGATACCGGCGGCCTTCGCCTCGAAACGGTAGACGAGACGCTCACCGGGGGCGATGGTCTTCATCGTGTTATCGGGGGAGACCATGCCCGCGTGGAAGTCCAGCGAGTGGCCCATCGTGCCGTTGTTGACGAGTGTAATTTCAAAAATGTCGCCGACCTTGCCGCGCAGAATCGGTGCCATGTTCTGCCCGTTGAACGTCCACATGTGAACGGTCACGCCGGGCGCCACCTCGCGGTCGACTTCCTGCACGTCCAGGGTGACCTTGCGGACGGTCTTACCGTTCACTTGCTCGGCGGTGTTCGGTGCCGGGATGTTCGGGTCGCGGTACTTGTAGCCGCTGCCGGGTGCCGCGGACATGTCGATCTTGCTGTTTGCAACGGTCATGAGGGTCGGGGTGCTACCCGACGCGGCGTGGTTGTGGGTAGCGTGGTCGCCCTGCGCCACCTGGTTTGCGGAGGCGCCGGTCGCCTTCACCTTGAACACCATGCCCAGGGAGCGGTGGCCCGCCACGGAGCAGTAGCCTTCCTGATCGGCGGTAATGATACCGGCGTCGACGGTTTTCGTTTCGCCGGGGTTGATGGTGCCGGTGGTTGCGCCGTTGTCGAAGGTCAGGTCGTGGGTCATGCCCTGGTCGTCGTTGGTGACCTCGACGACCAGGCGGTTACCGGCGGGGACCTCCACCTCGGCGGGGGTGAAGCGGTAGTTGCTGGTTGCCTTCACCTTGACGGTGGTGGTCTGACCGGTCGCAGCTACGGAACCCGCCGAAGAGAACGACGGCAGGTTCAGTGCGGACGGGTTCACCGCGAAGCCCAGCAGGAACGCCATAGCAACCGCCAACGCAGCCTGGAAGCTCTGCTTAGCGTGCGGGACGGGTTCGGGGGTGAGCGCCTCCTGGTTGAAGACGGGCTTCTCGCCGCGGGCGCGTGCCGCCATCATTTCCTTGCGGGTGTTCACGGACGCCTTCACGCCGCGCACCATCAGCGGAATGAACGCCATGAGCGCCAAAGCACCCACAATGGCGACGGCAATCTTGATGGACTGACCCACCACGGAGCCGGGCATCATGAAGATAATGAGCGCCAGGTTCACGGCGGTTACGCGTGCCGCCGCGAAACGGCTGAACTCCTTGTTGGAGGCGCGCACCACCGCCGGGCCGCCGCCCATACGCTGAGGCAGCAGGTAGCTCATCGCGCCGAGCAGCAGCTGCAGCAGGAAGCCGACCACGAAGATGGGGGTCACGGCGCGCATGTCCAGCTGTGCGAACGGGGTGGTTGCCACCATGTACGCGGTCGCCGCTACACCAACAATCAGCCAGAGGAAGCCCATACCCACGCTCATCGGCGGGTACTCGTTCGGGCGCTTGGTTTGCAGGGTACGCACCATCACCCAGGCGACAATGAGCAGGCCAACCAGGTAGACGACCAGACCCGCGGCAGCGAGCGGACGCATCCCAAAAATCGCGCCGACAAGGGTCAACACCAGGCCGCCGCACATCAGGTACAGGGCGCGCAGGCTGTGGGTGAGCGCCTTATCGACCATCTTCGTGCGCAGCATGGTCGGCCAGAACGTCACCAGCGTACCCACCGCGGTAATACCGACGAAGCCGAGTACGTTCACCGCCTCGTGCGCGAGCAGGAACTGCGAATGCAGGGTGCCGGACAGGTTCGGGTAGGCAATCATGCCGCCAAATGCCGCACCGAGGGGCAACATGAGTGCCGCAATAATGTAGAAGCGAATCGTCACACCGAATCGCGACGGCAGAGCCTGACGCACCTGCTTCAGCAGGTAGATGCCGTGCCAAGCGACCATCGAACCGACAATGAGGGCACCGACCACCGTGGCGGCGTAGAGCCCGGGCACGCTCAGCTGACCGACCATACCGATCATGAGCACGAGAATGCCCGCGTTCAGAATGAAGATGCGGCGCACCTGGGTGCCGCGGTGCTCGTCCGGAATCTTGATCTTCATGAGCGCTTCGGTGAAGTGCTGCGACCAAATCAGAATCGAGTTCGTAATCAGGCCGAGGGTGACAATGTGCACCATCAGCCAGCCGCTATTCGGGATGAACTTATGCAGTAGAAGCACGGCGATAAGGGTAAACATCCAGTGCGAGACCGGCTTGGAGGCGCGACGGTGCCACGTACCGCGACCGGATGCGCGGCGTGCAATCTCTTCGGGGGTGAGGTTCGCGCCGGGCGCCTCAGCGGGACGCATGCCAATGCTCAGGCCGGAGGAGCCGCCTCCGGAGACGTTCGCGCCTGCGGGCTTGCCGCTCGTGTTCTCGCCTTCGGGTGGGGTGCCGAGATGTTCACTCACGTGATCACTGCTTTCACTGCTGGTTGTTCGTGGACGTCGGTGTGCGGGGCACCGTCAGCCCCTGCGTTGGGGCGGGTGCCAATAAGCCCATTATATTGCCCGAGTAGTACCAATTTTGAAGACATTACGTGCATATGAAGGCGGCTTGTAGCGTGATAGTTCTGCTGCACACCCGAGCGAATCTGCCCCTATGAATCTGCCCGAGCGAATCTGCTTCTGGGATTCTTCTCTCCGATGCATCCTTCACAGGTGCGCGCGATAAACTATTAGGATTCCAAAATCAGATGCCCGCCCACCCTGCGCGCGCATCCGCCGGCACCAAGGTAAGGACAAGCACCTCGTGACAAGGACTGATTCCACTACCCCCGTGTGGGGAAAAATTGCTATTGCGGCACTCATCCTCATCATTGGCGGTGGATACGTCGTCAAAATGCTCACCAACCCCTTCGCCGGTATGGATTTCTCCATCTACCGCCTGGGCGCGATGACCATTTTCGATAACGAGGGCTTCACCCAGGACCTGTACTCCCCGACCCTGAACGATCACGGCGAGATTAAGCCGCCGTTCACGTACCCGCCGTTTGCGGCGATGCTGTTCTTGCCGTTCGCGTTCCTGCCCCTGGAGGTCGGCAAGGTCATTATGGTGCTCGGTTCGGCTGTGGTGGCGTGGTGGATTTCCACGATCATCTACAACTACGTGAATGCGCGCGGCCGCGAACTGCCCCTGCAGCAGTACTTTGGTCGTGCCGGCACGATTGCGGTGCTGACTATTCTGGTGGTTTCGGCGGGCCCGTGGCAGCGCACCCTGGATTTGATTCAGATTAACCCGTTCATTACGGCGCTGATTCTTGCCGATTTTGTGCGCCCGGCAACCCGTGTGCCGCGTGGCGTGCTGATTGGTATTGCGGGCGGCGTGAAGTTGACCCCGCTCGTGTTTGGCCTGATTCTGCTGGTCCGCCGCGATTGGAAGGGCGTCGCGACCCTGGGTGCGACCTTCTTCGGTACCATTGCGCTGGGCTTCATCCTCATGCCCAAGGACGCGCCGGAGTTCTGGTTCTCCGCGTTGACGAACCCTTCGCGTGTGGGCGGCCTGAACTTTGTGGATAACGTCTCGATTCAGGGCTGGCTGCTGCACTTCGGCCTCTCTGAGAGCGCCGTGAAGCCCATCTACTACGCCCTGGCGCTGGTCACGATTGTGCTGACCGCCGCGCTGCTGTACCAGCTGGAACGCCGCGGTGCCGCGCTGGCGCAGGTGGCGGTGACCGCCTCCCTGATGGTGGCGCTGTCGCCAATTAGCTGGTCGCACCACAACGTGCTGCTACCCCTGCTGGCGTTCATTTTCATCATGGATGCGTTCCCCACCTATTTTGCGGTTCAGCCTGCGTGGCTGCGCGTGCCGGCGACCGTGTTCGCGGTGGTTGCGGTGCTGGGCCTGTACATTTCGCCGATTAAGATTGCGTCCTGGTTCCACGGTAGTACCGATGGTTTGGAACAGTTGGCTCCGGGTGCGTTGGCGGTGTCGGCGGTTCCGGCGTTCTGCCTGTGGGTGACGATGACGCTCTGGTCTATTGCCGCGCTGACCGCGCCGGTGCGTGGCGCGAAGGTTGAGCCCGTGCAGTACGGCTCCGTGCGTAGCGACGCGCCGCTGGGCTGGTGGGGCGCTCGCGCCCTGGTCGCCGAGAGCGCCGAGTCTGTGCGTGCCACTGCATCTCGTGAGGCAACCGCGTGAGCCGCGAGAAGGAACTAGAAAAGACCCCTGTGAATACTGATAAGAACACCGCGAAGACCGAGGCGGCTGCGCCCAGGATTCCGTGGGCTTCGGCTTCTGTTGCTGAATTTGCGGCGGTTACGGAACCGGCTGTTGAGAGCGCTGAGCCCGTTGCGGAGCCCGGCGCATCCTCTGTAGCCACCGCGGAAAAAGCGGCAAAGGAAGCCGCCGCCGAAGAAACCGCTAAGGCACCCGAAAAGCTTGCTCGTCCCGGCTTCTTCGACCGCATCCCCGGCATGCGTAGCGGCGCTCTGTGGGCGCACCTGCTGTTCATCCTGGTTGCCCTCTATGCCTTCGACTACGTGACGCACGCGGCGGCTGACGATATTTACGTTTACCGCCTGGGCGCGGTTTCCCTGGCGGACGGCCCGGACGGCTACCAGCTCTACGGCTTCCGCACGCGCGGCCTGCCGTTCACGTACCCGCCCTTTGCGGCGCTGCTCTTTTATCCGCTCGCGTTCCTCACCGAGCCGCAGAGCATGCTGCTGATTACCGCCATCATTTGCGTGCTCTGCTACTGGTGCGCGTACCTGCTGTACTCTTACGCGCGTAGCCGCTCGTGGCGTCTGCCGCTGCAGAAACACGTGGGTCATTGGGGTATGGTGTCGCTGATTGCGGCGCTGATTTGGATGTGCGGCCCGTGGCGTTTGACCACGCATTTCGGGCAGATTAACGCCATTATTCTGATGCTGATTCTTGCCGATTTTATACGCCCGGCAACCCGCGTTCCGCGCGGTGTGCTGCTGGGTATCGCGGCGGGTATTAAGCTGACCCCGCTCGCGTTCGGTCTGCTACTGCTCATGCGTAAGGACTGGAAGGGTATTGCGACCCTGGGTGCGAGCTTCGCCGCGACCGTGGGTATCGGCTTCCTGGTGATTCGTGAGGAGTCGTTCACGTTCTGGTTCCACGCGGTGCATGATACTTCGCGTGTGGGCTGGTTCAGCTACTTCGATAACGTGTCGATTATGGGCACGCTGACCCACGCGGGCCTGCAGCATCACCTGACGGCGACCGCGCTGTCCGTGGTACAGGTGGCGCTGACCCTGCTGATTGTGCTCGTCACGGCGGTTCTGCTGGTTCCGCTGATTCGTGCCCGTGCACTCATGGCACAGCTGGCGCTGACCGCGTTCATGATGCTGCAGATTTCGCCGATTAGCTGGTCGCACCACAACACCTGGTACCCGCTGATGCTCGCCGCCGTGGTCATGGAAATCTTCCCGCTCATGTACCAGCGGGTCAGTTCCTTCGTGTTCACGCTGGCTGTTATTTTGGCGACCGCGGCGCTGGTGGGCATGTACATTTCACCGTTCTGGATTGTGCTGGCGTTCTCCCCGCACTTCAGCTCAGATCAGATTCTGCTGGTGCCGGAAGGCTCCCTGGGTCTGATGGCGGGCACCATGCCGTACCAGCTGATGTACCTGTTCATCCTCGTCACGTTCTTCGTGTACCTGGCGAATCGTCAGCTGGTGGAGCGTGCGGCACGCGCCGCAGGTGACGAGCTGGCGGAGGCGAAGTACTCCCGTTAAGGCGGCGGGCGCCTCCAGCAGGTGCACAGGCCTCACCGGGCATAAAAGTATCCCCCGCACCCATCACGGATGCGGGGGATAACTTTATGCACAACCTGCTGACCTAGTCAGCCAAGCTGTTAGTTAGTGCCGATGCTCCAGGTGATGTTGGAGTCGGTACGAACCTGCAGGTAGCTCTTGTTGCTCTGAACCCACTGTATGTTGCTCTTCACGGTCGGGATGGTCGAGGAGAAGAACGGGTCGTTCTTGGTCGCGTTCAGAACGGTGAAGCCGCGGGTGGTCGGGCCGTTGGTCTGGAACTCCATGGTCGCCTCGGTGCCTTCGTAGGTGAAAGCGTAGTAGTTCATGGTGCTCTGGAACTTCTCACCCTTCTTGTAGTGGGGTGCGGAGTCTGCATCGTAGACGCGGATGGTCCACTCGCCCTTACCGGTCAGATCCAGCTTGCGGGTGGGGGTGGAGTGGCTGCTCGCGTCAATCCACGCGGTGCCCTTGATCTCCTTGCCGTCGCGGCTGGAGTCGAGAACGCTCACACCCGAGGTGAGGTTGCCCTTGTCGTCACGGCTGGTGATGAAGGCGTTGACCACGCCCTCTGCGGGCTTGAACTCGTAGTAGATCAGGCCTGCGGACACATCGCCCTTGATCTTCTCAATGTCGATGGTGTCCTTGTTGTCGGCGACGGTCTTCTTGTATTCCTTGAACTCACCCTCGGGCATCTTCGCTTCAGCAGCAGCAACGGGTGCTGCGGAAGAAGCGGAAGTACCTGCCGCCGCGCTCTCAGATGCGGGAGCGGAAGAAGCCTCAGAGGATGCTGCCGCGGAGGACGCCTCAGCGGAAGTAGCCGCCGCGCTCGATGCCGCCGCAGAATTGGAGGCGGGGTTCGAGTTACCGCGCGGAATCAGCATGACAATCGCCAGGATGATGACAATCAGCAGAGCCAACGCACCACCGATAACACCCCACAGCTTGGTGCCGGAGAGCAGGCCCTTCTTCTCGGAGCCGTCCTCGCCATTGCCCTGGTTACCGGGCTCGGTCATGTAGGGGTTGCTGAGCGCTACGGTTGCCTGGTCCTGATCAGAAACCTGACCCTGGTAGGGCTGCTGAGCGTTGTACGGCTGACCCTGGTAGGGGTTGCCCTGGTACTGGCCGCCCTGCGCGTTCTGACCCTGGAAACCCTGATCCTGGTAGTTGCCACCCTGGAAGTTCTGGCCCTGGAAGCCTTCAGCCTGGTTCGGCTGGAAGCCGTTCGATGCCTGACCAGCCGGGAAGAACTGTGCGTTCTGGTCACCCTGCACGTTCTGACCGGGCTGTACATCCTGACCGGGCTGCTCCGAGAGGTTCACGGTACGCTCGGACAGGTTGACGGTGCGCTCCGCCTCGGGGGTGTGGAACTCAACGAGCGGGGAGCTCTCAATGGTGTGGGGAGCCTCTTCGGTGGAGGCGGGAGCCTCAGCTACGGGAGCCTCAGCGACCGGCTCGACTGCCGGCTCAGCGGCAGTGGGTGCCTCGGGGGCAACCTCGGCGACGGGCTCAACAACGACGGGCTCGGAAACAACCGGCTCAGACAGTGCGGGCTCGGCAACCGGTGCCTCAACAACGTGTGCCTCAACGGGCTGCTCGGAAGCGACCGGCTCAGCAACTGCGGGAGCCTCAACAGCGGGCTCTTCAGCCGCAGTCTCCTCAGCAGAAGCCTGCGGGGTCAGAACCTGCTCGGGCAGAGCGGTACCTGCCAGCGGAACCTGAGTCAGGTGACGCATCGGCTTGGGCTCGGAGGATTCCTCAGCGGGCTCCTGAACGGGCTCAACCGCAGGCACCTCAGCCTGGGGTGCGGGAGCCTCCGGAACCTCAACGATCTGCTCACCTTCGAGCTCAGCGGCGAGCTGCTCCAGGTCAACGTCCTCAACGGTCAGCGGTGCCGCAGCCTCGGTGGGCTGCTCAGCCTCAACAGCGGACTCAGCCGCGTGCGCCTCAACAACGTGCGCCTCAACGGACTGCTCGGAAGCAACCGGCTCAGCGACTACCGGCTCAACAACCTGCTCAGCGGGAGCTGCCTCAGCAGCGGGCTCCTCGGGAACCAGCGGCTCAATAGTAGCCTCTTCAACCTGAATGGGTTCGGGCTCGGGCTCTTCGACCCACAGCTGCCAACCTTCAGGAACCGGACCCCACGCGGGGTCGGGGCGCCACGTAGGAGTGGGGGTCCAGCCGGCAGGAGGAGCGGGCCAGTTGGGCGGCGGATTGAAGACGAGTGCCATAAGAAAGCAGCCTTTCTGGTGCTGAAAAAACACCCCGGAAGAGCGGTCATCAGCGACTATGTATATGAGCGTATTGTCGCTACAAATTATGGCATAGGTTCAGAACATGAACCCCGTGAATAGTGGGTTTTTAGCCGTATTCACGGCTTTTTCAATGGTTTTGAAACATTCCGTATCAATCAGTACTTGAAGGTTTCAGTATGCCCGGTCACCATCGAGCCCGCGAAGGATAGGATTAAAGAATGAACACGACACCGC
>NZ_JABZXW010000029.1 GCF_015265375.1 Rothia sp. (in: high G+C Gram-positive bacteria) | reverse complement strand
TGAAACTAAAATCACAAAACACCCGCCGCTTTTACGTTTTTAGCAATGAGCGCCAGAGGAATCAGCGCCAGGGGCTTTAGTCCTCGTAGCGGTGCACCTGCAGGATACGGAAGCCCTTCGAGGTCGCATAGCGCGACACCTCAAACTCGCCGGGGTACAAATCCTCAAGCTGCGCATCCATCCACTTCTGTAGTGAATCGGAGCCGAGGTTCTTCTGAACCACCAGGTAGGCGTCACCGCCGGGCGCCAGGCGCGGCAGCCAGGTCAGCAGGATCTCGTGCAGAACCTCCTTACCCACGCGAATCGGCGGGTTCGACCAGATGGTATCGAAACGCAGTTCGGGGTCAACAGAGTCGGGGGTTCCCACGGTGACGTTTGACAGGCCGAGAGCGGCGGCGTTGCGTTCGGTCAGGCTGATGGAGCGGGAGTTCACGTCCACCGCGTGCACCTGCGCCTGCGGGGCGAGCATCGCCAGAGTCAGGGTGATGGGGCCCCAACCGCAACCGATGTCGAGCATGCGTTCGCCCTGCGGGTCGGGTGCTTCCTGCAGCAAAATAGCGGTGCCCTTATCAATGCCGGAGGGGCTGAAAATGCCGTTAGCAGTAGTGACGGTGACCTTGCGGCCGGCAAGTTCCACCTGCACGGGGCGGGGCTTGAACTCGGTCTCGGGGGTTTCAGAGAAATAATGCTGCTCGCTCATGCTATCCAGTGTACCGGTAGGGCAAGATCCCGCCGCACACGGGCAGAGTATGCGCGGGGTGGGTCAGCAGGTTGCACGCCCTGAGCGCACAGGTGACCGAACCCCCTACCCGATGCGGGCAACGGCGGTAGAATTAGAGTCGTATGAATTCTAAGAACACCCCCGTATCTGATACCGAAAAGCTGCCCAGCGATGAGCAGCTGCGCCGCACCGTAGACCGCGTTCTGGGGCGCTCCCAGGCCGCCGCCTCCGTCACGACGTATGACGCCGCCGGTACCGCGCACCACAGCGATAACTCCTCCAGCATGCACGGCAACAATAGCCGCCGTGTGCTGGATACTCGCGCACGTGAAATTTCTGATGTTCAGCGCGAGCACTCTGAATTTGATGGTGACCAGGAAGACCTCGCCGAGCGCCGCGCACTGCGCCGTATCGCGAACCTCTCCACCGAGCTTGAAGACGTCACCGAGGTTGAGTACCGCCAGCTGCGTCTGGAGCGCGTGGTGCTTGCCGGCCTGTGGACCGAGGGCACCGTAGAGGACGCCGAGAACTCCCTGCGTGAGCTCGCGGCACTGGCTGAAACCGCAGGTTCTGAGGTTCTGGACGGCCTGGTTCAGCGCCGCCTCAAGCCGGACCCCGGCACCTTCCTCGGCTCCGGTAAGGCACTGGAACTCAAGGACATTGTGGAGGCGACCGGCGCCGACACCGTGATTGTCGATTCCGAGCTGGCGCCCTCTCAACGTCGTGCCCTTGAGGACATTGTGAAGGTCAAGGTCATTGACCGCACCGCCCTGATTCTCGATATTTTCGCTCAGCACGCTAAGTCCCGCGAGGGTAAGGCACAGGTTGAGCTGGCTCAGCTGGAGTACATGCTGCCGCGTCTGCGTGGTTGGGGTGCGTCCCTGTCCCGCCAGGCGGGTGGCCGTGCCGCAGCCGGTGAGGGTATCGGTTCGCGTGGTCCCGGCGAAACCAAGATTGAGATGGACCGCCGCCGCCTGCGCGCTCGCATGGCGAAGCTGAAGCGTGAGATTGCCGCGATGGCACCGGCGCGTGAGACGAAGCGCCTGAACCGCCGCCGTAACCGTGTGCCCTCGGTGGCTATCGCCGGGTACACGAACGCGGGTAAGTCCTCCCTGTTGAACCGTCTGACCGACGCTGGCGTGCTCGTTGAGAACGCCCTGTTTGCGACCCTGGACCCGACCGTCCGTAAGGCTCAGACCCCGGACGGTATCGGCTACACCCTCTCTGACACGGTGGGTTTCGTGCGTTCGCTACCGACCCAGCTGGTCGAGGCGTTCCGCTCCACCCTGGAAGAGGTTGCCGACGCTGACGTCATCCTGCACGTGGTCGATGCTTCGCACCCGGACCCGGAGGGGCAGATTCGTGCTGTCCGCGAGGTCATCGCGGAGGTCGACGCCCGCCATATCCCCGAGATCATTGTGCTGAATAAGGCGGATGCCGCCGACCCGTTCGTGCTGGAGCGTATGCGCCAGCGCGAGCCGGAGCATGTGATTGTTTCGGCGCGTACCGGTGAGGGTATTGAGGAGCTGAAGCAGAAGATTGCGGACACCATTCCGCGCCCCTCCATTGAGGTGAGGCTGCTGATTCCGTACTCGCACGGTGAGATTATTTCGCGCCTGCACGAGTGGGACGCCGAAATTAAGAGCACTGATTTCGTATCGGACGGCACCTTCGTGGTGGCTCTGGTCCGTGAGGATGTCGCCTCCGAACTGTCCGAGTATGTGCTGGAGGGCGACCTGCTGGAGGTTCTGGAAGAGGAACTTGCGGAGGCACGCGCCCTCACTGAAGCGACCGCATCTGAATCTGAGCAGCCCTCTGATTCTGAGGCTCTCTAGGAGCGTATGAGCGTGACCGAGAGCATCAACGCGCCCAAAAACGCCCCGGGAACTGCACCCGCAACCGACGGCACCCGATTCACCGGGCAGGAGCTTGAGACCCTGCCCGGTGCTAAGGATGCCCTGACCCTGCTGGATGAGGCAGTTGCCGCCACCGGCGGTCAGAACCGCGCCGGTCAGCGCACCATGGCGGCGCACGTGGCGCAGGCTCTTGAGCTGCAGCGTCACCTGCTGGTTCAGGCGGGTACCGGTACCGGTAAGTCCCTGGGCTACCTGGTTCCTGCCCTGGCGCGTGTGGGGGAGTCTGACCAGCCGATTGTGGTTGCGACGGCGACCCTTGCCCTGCAGGCGCAGATTGTGAACCGCGATATTCCGCGTCTTCTGGAAGCGCTGGAGCCGCGCCCGGAGTCTCAGGCGCAGGTGGCTCTGCTCAAGGGCCGCAATAACTACCTCTGCCTGCACAAGCTGGAAGGCGGCTACCCGGAAGACGAGCCGGATGTTCTCTTCGACATGCCTTCTTCGACCTCCCGCGTGGGCGAGGAAGTGGTGCGTCTGCGCGAGTGGGCTGACCACACTGAGACCGGTGACCGTGACGAGCTGAAGCCCGGCGTCTCTGATCGCGCCTGGGCTCAGGTGTCGGTGAGCGCTGCCGAGTGTCTGGGCCGCCGCTGCCCGCTGGTGGAGGAGTGCTTCAGCGAGATGGCGCGCAGCCGTGCCGCTGAGGCTGACATCGTCATCACGAACCACGCCCTGCTGGCGATTAACGCTTTTGAGGGCATGAAGGTCCTGCCCGAGCACGAGACGGTCATTATTGACGAGGCTCATGAGCTGGTTGACCGTGTGACCGGCGCGGTATCTGGTTCTTTGACGGTTGCGATGGTTCGCCGTGCGGCGCGTAGCGTGAAGAAGCATTCGAAGGCTGATTCCGGTGCCCTGGAAATGGCTGCCGGCACCCTGGAGACCGCTTTCGAGGGTCTTGCCGAGGGCCTGCTGAAGGGCCTGGACGGTCGCCTCCTGACCGCTATTTCTGCGGTGAATGATGCCGCCCGCACCGCCCTGTCCGACACCAAGCCGGACGGCCAAGACGTTGACGCGGGCCTGCAGATGGCGCGCTCGCGTGTCTCTGAGGTGCACGATATGAGCAGCCGCATTCTGGAGGCTTCTGCCGAGCAGGATGTGCTGTGGATTTCTCGTCAGGGTGGCTGGGAGAACGGCCGCTACGTGGCCGCTTCCGATACCGACCCTGCGACCCTGAACATTGCGCCGCTGAGCGTTGGCCTGCAGTTACGTGACGGACTCTTTGCTGACCGCACCGTGATTTTGACGAGCGCGACCCTGACGGTGGGCGACTCTTTTGACGTTGCCGCCGCCGCCCTGGGTCTGCAGGGCGAGGGCGCGCCCCGCTGGATGAGCATCGACGTGGGTTCGCCGTTCGACTACCGCAAGCAGGGCATCATGTACGTTGCCGGAGATTTGAAGCCTCCGGGATTTGGCGTGCATGAGGGCCAGCTGGAGCGCCTACGTGAGCTGTGCGAGGCGTCGGAGGGTGGCGCCCTGGGCCTGTTCTCCTCGAAGCGTGCCGCTGAGCGTGCCGCCGAGTACATGCGTGAGCACAGCGACCTGAACATTCTTCTGCAGGGTGAGTCTTCACTCAAGGCCCTGGTGGAGGAGTTCAGCGAGGACGTTGACTCATGCCTGTTCGGAACGATGAGCCTGTGGCAGGGTGTGGACGTTCCCGGTGACTCTTGCCGCTTGGTGGTGATGGACCGCATTCCGTTCCCGCGCCCGGATGACCCGATTGCGCAGGCTCGTACGGAGGCGGTGAACCGTCACCGCGGTAACGGCTTTATGGCGGTTTCTGCTCACCACGCGGCGATTCGTATGGCGCAGGGCGCGGGTCGCCTGATTCGTTCGGTGTCTGACCGCGGCGTGGTGGCTGTGCTGGATTCTCGTGTAGCAACCAAGCGTTACGGCGGTTTCTTGATGAAGGCTATGCCGCCGATGTGGTCGACCCAGAATAAGGCAGCCGTAATTGGCGCGCTGGCTCGTCTTTCGGCGAGTATTGAGCGTTAGCTCGGGCAGGCTCCATTCCTGGCTACGCCGCGCTCTGATTTAGGAATATCCGCTGTGGAAATAGCCGCTTTGAAAATATTCGCTGTAGAAATATAGAAATCACCCCGGTGATACGTAAATGTTCACGTATCACCGGGGTGATTTTTATATAGAGCTAAAAGCCTCGCGGTTATGTCTTTTAGAGACTGCGTAGCACGGAGACGACCTTACCCATGACGGTTGCGCGGTCGCCCATAATCGGCTCGTAGTTGGCGTTGCGAGGCATGAGCCAGGTGTGGCCGTCGACCTGACGGAACACCTTCACGGTTGCCTCGTCGTCAAGCAGCGCGGCAACAATATCGCCGTTGTCGGCGGTGTGCTGCTCGCGGACGACCACCCAGTCGCCGTCGCAGATTGCGGCATCGATCATGGAGTCGCCCTTGACCTTGAGCATGAAGAGCTTGCCGCTACCGACCAGCTGGCGGGGCAGAGCGAGCACATCCTCCACGGACTGCTCGGCGGTAATGGGACCGCCCGCTGCGATTCGTCCGACCAGGGGAACGGGGACGAGGTCTTCGTCGCCGACCTCAAAGTTAGGAAGCTCGGGCAGGGACGAGGAAGAGCTACCGTGCATACCGACGCCGTTCTCATCCAGCACCTCAATGGCGCGGGGGAGCTTGGGGTCGCGGCGAATGTAGCCCATGGTCTCGAGACGACCGAGCTGGTGGGTGACCGAGGACAGGGACGCAAGACCCACCATGTCACCAATCTGGCGCATGGACGGCGGGTAACCCTTCTGTTCAATCTCGGTGCGGATCGCGTCAAGAATCTTCTGCTGGCGCGCGGTCAGCGCCGGACGGGGTGCTGTTGCCATTTCTTTTCCTTCGGTCTGTGCCCCGATTTCTGTACTCCGGTTTCTATGAGTCGGTCTCTATAGCCCGGTCGGGGTACGGATGGTGCTTCACACGTTTTCTGATGGTGCCCTAAAAATTTTGGGGGCCCTGTCGAAATGGGTCTTATCTCGTCAGGGGGTGGAGGAATTCTATTCGTGCCGGAGCAACGCGCAGGCAACGAGTCAGCGCCTCCGCCCTACATAGCAATACTCAGCCAGCAACACCTGCGGTCGATACAGAACCAAGCTGTAACGGGTACAGAAACCTGCTGTGAGTAGGACTCATCAGGAGCGTGTGGAACGTCTCTTGACACCAGTGTAGAACACTACACCGAAAAACTCAAACAAATATTCTAGATTTTTTCTTCGAAACTCGAAGAAATTTTTAGTACATCTCTGCTAGACTTTAGAACAAGAGTTCGTATATACTCTTGAATCTCTCCTGAAATATAGGATTTACGGGTGACTGTTCGAAGAATATTCGAAGATTTGGCCCCGAGTCCTTCGGGAGGTGAGAGTGAATGAGTGTTCGAATGTATTCGAATCCTCTGCCTCTCTCTTCGCACGTTCTACCCCGAATGTTTTAGACAGTATCCGGCGAAGAGAGAGCGCAGGGGATGGGGTGCCCAAAACTGGGGTACCCAAATCAACCCGGTGCATCCGACGCTCTGACCTAACTACTAGGGACTAGCTACCCAATAGTTATCGCCTAACAATCACCACTCCATAGTTATCACTCAACTAGGACCTCCGAGCGGGTATCGCTCGGCATTGCTAGACCCGCGGGGTAACCCCGGGGCGAGCTGAGAGAAAGGAACCACAATGACTACTGCAGCACCTATTGCTTCTCGCGGCACTTCTGCACACCTTCCGGCAGGTTTGGTGGTACTTCACCCCGCCCGCACTACCCAGCGTCACACGCGTGTGCCCTCTTCTCCTCAGTCTGTGCGTTCTTCTCGTGCGGCTCATGCACCCCGTCCCGCGCAGGTGGCGCAGTCTACCCACGTTCCCACCGTATCTGCACCCGCTGTATCTGCCCAAGCGCCCGCGTCGGTTCGCTCCGTAGCTTCTGAGGCGCAGGCTGCTTCTGATGCTCAGGCGCCTAGCGTGAAGAGTGCTCTTCTGGCTAAAAGTGGCGAGCTTCTGCGCGCGGTTCCCGCTTCTATTCGTCGTCTCGGTACTCCGCGCGGTTTCTTGAAGGGGCTGCCCCTGCTGACTTTGGCGGCGCTGATTGTGCTCGGTGCTATTAGCTTCTTTGGTCCGGCGGCTTCTGCTTCCGTGGAGAATGCTTCGGTGACCCGAACCGTCGTTGTGGTCAAGCACGGCGAGACCCTGTGGGATATTGCTCGAGAGGTCAATCCGCAGGGTGACACCCGTGATACTGTGGTTCGTATTATGGAGTTGAACTCGCTGACCAGCACCTCTGTTGATGCCGGTCAGCGTCTGGAGATTCCTCAGACTCAGCGCTAAGCACGGACCCGTATGTGGTCGGCTTCTGCATGAGGCTGATGTGTTGACTCCGAACCCGCTATCTCTCAAGCTAGAGTGCTTGAACCGAATTCTGAGCCTATGAAATAGGAGCGCACCGATGCCCGTCCCCGCTGAATCCACACCCGTCGAAACTGAAACTGTGCAGAGCGCTCGTCCTGTGGTTGCCGTCTTGGGCGAACCTGGATCTCGTGGCGCCCTGGTGAAGCTTCTTCAGGATGCGGGGGCGGACGTTATTGTCACCGCTGTGCCCGATCAGCTGCGTGAGGCGGATGGCATGGTGGTTGCCGGTGGCGCGAGCTCTCTTGAGGCATACGACGAGCTGAAAGCTAAGGACGCTGAGCGCGTGATTGGGCGCCGCGTTGCCGGCGGTCGTCCGGTGCTGGTTGCCGGTGCGGCACTGAGCTGCCTCTTTGACTCTATTACGGTGGAGCACCCGCAGATGGGGCAGGTTCAGGTGCAGGGCATGGGGGAGTGGCCCGGTGAGGGCGTGGAGCTTTCTACCCGCGACCTGATGCCCGGAACTTCCGCTCTGAGCCCGTCTGCCGATAGCGCGCTGCTCAAGGACCTTGAGGGTGAGGCTCACTTCAAATCCGAGCACGGCGTTTTTGAGTGGGCTTTTGATCAGAGCATTGACTATATTGCTCCTCCGGCGGTGACCTGGACGGTAACTGAACCTCCCTATATTGCGGCGGTTGAGAACGGCCCGCTGACGGCGGTGCAGTTCTGCCCGCTGGCATCCGGCGAGCTGGGTGCTGAGTTTATGCGCCGTTGGGTTGCGTCTCTCGCGGTGACCGGTCGTCTGTCTTCTGGCGACTCCGCTACTGTTGCGGGAGGTAACTAATGTCTGCACCCGTTCTTGAACTTCTGCCCGCTGTTGATATTTCTGAAGGCTATGCAGTGCGCCCGGTGGGTGGCACCCTGTCCGGTGGTGAGCAACGCCTCGACCCGGTGGATGCGGCTCTGACCTGGGTGAAGGCTGGTGCCCGCTGGATCCACCTGGTTGACCTTGATTTGGCGTTTGGTCGCGGCACGAATACTGAGGTTCTGGCTGAGGTGGTTGCCGCCGTCCGTGCCGAGAATGCCCGAATGGGCTCCGCTCCGGTTCGTATCCAGGTCAGCGGCGGCGTTCGTAATGCTGAGAGCCTGGAGCGCGCCCTGAGCCTGAATCCGGACCGCGTGAACGTGACCAGTGCGGCTCTAACGGATTCTTCCTGGCTTGAAGGCACTCTGGCTCATTACGCCGATTCTGATCTTCTGGCTCTTGGTCTCGATGCCCGCTATAACCCTGAGCGGGGCTGGGTGACGGTGGCTCGCGGTACCGACTGGTCGGGCCCTGATCTGGCGGAGGCGCTGGCTTGGCTGGAGGGCGCGGGCGTGCGCCGCTATATCGTTACGGATGTGAGCAAGGACGGCTCGCTGGCAGGTCCCGGTGCGGAGCTGCTGGATGAGGTGTTGGCTCAGACTGCCTGTCGGGTGGTGGCGTCCGGTGGTGTGGCATCGCTGGCTGATCTTGAGAAGTTGCGTTCTATGGTTCCGTACGGTTTGGAGGGTGTGGTGCTTGGTAAGGCGCTGTACGTGGGTAACTTTAGTTTTGAGCAGGCTCTCGAGGCCGCGGGTTCCCGCTAAAGATACCGCTCCCGCTAACCCGCACAGACTTTATACATAACGAAGCCCCGTCTTCCTCGGCGTGAGGGAGACGGGGCTTCGCTGTGATGAGACCGGGTACGGTTTAGTAGACCGGGCCGGTGAGCTTTTCGCCGGGGCCCTTGCCGGGCTCGTCCGGGAAGGGGGATGCTTCGCGGAATGCGAGCTGCAGGGTGCGCAGGCCGTCGCGCAGGGGTGCTGCGTGCTGGGAGCCGATTTCGGGTGCTGCGGCGGTGACGAGGCCTGCCAGCGCGGTGATGAGCTTGCGTGCTTCGTCGAGGTCCTTGAGGTCGTCGGCGTTTTCTTCGGCTGCCAGGCCGCACTTGACGGCTGCGGCGCTCATCATGTGGATGGCTGCGGAGCTGATGATTTCGATGGCGGGTACGTCTGCGATGTCGCGCAGCTGTTCGTTGACGGCTTCGACCTGCTCTTCGGTGAGTTCGGTGTGGCCGTGTACGGGGGTTTCTTCTTCCGCAGTGAAGCGGAAACTCGTGTTTTCAGTGCTCATAGTCCTAGAATCTCATATTTCGTTTGTTTCGGTAAATGCGTCCTTAAGAGTGGGCGCCTCCGTGGACTTTCCGCGGTCAGGACCGCAATTTTTATGGTGTTTTACGTCTAATTCCTTGCGCCTGTAGGGGGTTCTGCGGTATGGTTGTAGGCAGTTTGCAAGTGGAGCATGCCTCCCACCCGGTTGACCGCCGCAGACGTTAGTTTGCGAGTTTTGAGGTGAACGGGTTCGTCCGCCGCTTTCGGCGTACGCTGGTTTGTGCCTCCGCTTGTGTAACTGCGGGGGCTTTTTTAGTGCCCGCAACGGATAGTATTCACGGGGAAACCCACAGAGCACAGGAGCTAGTCATTAGCGAACCACGCATTAACGATCGTATCCGCGTTCCCGAGGTCCGTCTTGTCGGTCCCGGTGGCGAGCAGGTAGGCGTTGTCCCTCTGAAGGACGCTCTGCGTCTGGCTGAGGACGCCGAACTCGACCTGGTCGAGGTTGCCCCGAACGCGAAGCCGCCCGTGTGCAAGCTCATGGATTACGGTAAGTACAAGTACGAAGCCGCAATCAAGGCTCGTGAATCCCGCAAGAAGCAGGCTAATGCCGTTCTGAAGGAGATCCGTTTCCGCCTGAAGATTGATACCCACGACTACGAAACCAAGGTTGGACACGCTCGTCGTTTCCTTTCCGGTGGTGACAAGGTCAAGGCAATGATTCAGTTCCGTGGTCGTGAGCAGCAGCGCCCCGAGATGGGTGTGCGTCTGCTGGAGCGTCTGGCGGCTGAGCTGGCTGAGGTGAGCACCGTTGAGTCTCGCCCCCGTCAGGATGGCCGCAACATGGTGATGGTTCTGGCTCCGCTTCGCGGTAAGGCAGAGGCTCGCCGTGAGCAGGGCGCCGGCGGTCGCAAGGGTCGCGAGCGTATTGACACGACCAAGGCGAAGCCCGTAACTAATTCTCTGGCAGACGCTATGCCTGCTGAGTTGAAGGCACAGGCTTCCGCCGAGTAGGGAACCGGGTCGTCACTTTAGGATGGGCACGCGCCTCCACCGTTGGGTGGGTGTTGCGGGTTCACCCGGTGCCGGTTCCGAGGCACCTCGTTGGGGGTGCCTCACCTTTGGTCCTTGGGGCTGATGCGTGTATCGCTCAACCCCACTAAGCTACCCCGCCGTTGTGGCGGGGGATGAATGTAAGGAGAACGGCAGCTATGCCGAAGCAGAAGACCCACTCTGGTGCTAAGAAGCGCTTCAAGCTCACCGGTAGCGGCAAGGTTAAGCGCCAGCAGGCGAACCGCCGCCACTACCTGGAGCACAAGTCCTCTCGTCTGACCCGTCGTCTGGCTTCTGACCAGATCGTTACCGGCGGCCAGGCAAAGGTTGTCAAGAAGATGCTGGGTAAGTAAGCAACGCTTACTCTCTGCACCTGGCGCACCGATAGTGGTGCGCACTGATTAAAGACTCGCTCCTGTTCAGCGTGATATGTGAGCTGTTCAGGACATAAGACGAAGGAGACACACGTGGCACGTGTGAAGCGCGCGGTTAACGCGCACAAGAAGCGCCGTACTATTCTCGATCGTGCATCCGGCTACCGCGGTCAGCGTTCTCGCCTGTACCGTAAGGCTAAGGAGCAGGTCACTCACTCGCTGGTTTACAGCTACGACCACCGTCGTAAGAAGAAGGGTGACTTCCGTCGCCTGTGGATTCAGCGTATCAACGCTGCTTCCCGCGCACAGGGCCTGACCTACAACCGCTTCATCCAGGGCCTGAAGGCTGCTGGTGTTGAGGTTGACCGCCGTATGCTGGCTGAGCTGGCTGTTAACGAGCCCGCTGCCTTCAACGCACTGGTTGAGATTGCTAAGAACAACCTGCCCGAGGACACCTCGGCTCCCAAGGCTTAATGAGCCTAGGTTGTGTTCTTACCTCGAAAATCTAGGTTCGGGGTAGGATGCTTAAGCGTCGTGAGCGGCCGTCTGCACTTTTGAGTGTGGGCGGCCGCTTTCTGCGTATTTGGGGTTGTGCGTGTGGCTGTTCTGCGTTTTTGGGTGTGCCTTTGCCTGTACCCTTTAAGGGTGAACTTTTTTGAACGTATTAGTACCCCCGTTGTGATGTCCAATCCGCAGGCAGATCGTGTGCGCGATATTGCGAAGCTGCGTACCCGCGCCGCCCGCACGAAGAAGGGCCAGTTCCTGGTGGAAGGCCCGCAGGCTGTGCGTGAGGCGTTGAAGGCGCATCTGAAGAAGCCGATTCTGGATGCTGTCTACGTTACGGAGGCGGCGTTTGACCGTCATGAGGATATCGCCGAGCTGCTGGAGCAGGTCTACGGTACTCCCACCCCGGAGGAGGGCCGCCGCGTTTTCATGCGTGTGGTGACCGATGAGGTGCTGGAGGCGATGGCTGATTCGGTGAGCCCGCAGGGTATTATTGCGGTTTCCTTTATGGTGGATGCGTCGTTCTCGCTGCTGTGGGGTGAGGGCGCGTTGAACCCGAAGCTGATTGCTGTGCTGTCTCGTGTGCAGGATCCGGGTAATGCGGGCACGATTCTTCGTGTTGCTGATGCGGCCGGTGCTGACTTGGTGATTACGACTAAGGGTTCGGTGGCTTTGTATAACCCGAAGACGGTGCGTTCTACCGCGGGTTCGCTGTTCCATGTGCCGATTATTCAGGGCGTGCAGCTGGAGGATTTCGCGGAGGATGTGAAGTCTCAGGGTACTGCTGTGTTGGCTGCTGACGGTTATGGTGCGGTGAATCTGCAGGAGCTGAGTGAGTACACGGCGGCTCGTCGTGCCGGTGTGGAGGCGAGTGCCCCGTCCGGTGTGAAGGGTAATTTTGATCTTTCTAAGCCGACCATGTGGCTTTTCGGGAATGAAGCGCAGGGCCTGAACGCTGAAGAGAAGGCAGCGGCGACCATGCGCGTGGCTGTTCCTGTCTATGGTTCGGCTGAGTCTTTGAATGTGGGTACGGCTGCTGCTGTGTGCCTGTATGCTTCGGCGATGGCTCAGCGCGGCGTTTCTCGCTAGGCTTTGGGCGGTTCGTGGCTGTGGTGCAGCGGCGGGCCGCCTTCGCCTCATATTTTTAGAGTTTTGGTTTAGGGCTGTAGAAAGGGAAATCATGTCTGCTCCTTCTGGTCATTCGGGTTCGGGCGCGATTATTGCCGCGCTGGGCGCGAACCTGGGTATTGCGGTGCTGAAGTTTTTGGCTTTTGCGCTGACTCGTTCTTCGTCGATGCTGGCGGAGGCTATTCACTCGGTGGCTGACTCCGGTAATCAGCTTCTGTTGCTGCTGGGCGGTCGTGCTTCGCAGAAGCAGGCTGATGAGGAGCACCCGTTTGGTTATGGCCGTAACCGCTATATTTACGCGTTTATTGTTTCGATTATTATCTTCGCGCTGGGTGGTTTGTTCGCCCTGTATGAGGGTTATGAGAAGCTGCATGACCCGCACGGTATTACTGAGTGGCAGTGGGTTCCGGTGGCTGTTCTGGTGGGTTCGATCCTGCTGGAGGGTAACTCGTTCCGCGTTGCTGTGAAGGAGTCGCGTGAGCTGAAGGGCAAGCAGAGCTGGATGCGTTTCTTGCGTACTTCGAAGAACCCGGAGCTTCCGGTGCTTCTGCTGGAGGATGCGGGTGCGTTGCTGGGTCTGATTTTCGCGCTTTTTGGCGTGGGTATGACTCTGTTGACCGGTAATGGTCTGTGGGATGCGTTCGGCACCCTGGCTATTGGTGTGCTGCTGGTCTTTATTGCTGTGTTCCTTGCGGTGGAGATGAAGTCGCTGATTTTGGGTGAGGCTGCTTCGCCGGAGGATTTGGCGAAGATTCGTGCGGCGATTGAGGATGGCGATAGCGAGCGCATTATCCACATTAAGACTGTGCACCTGGGTCCTGAGGAGATTCTGGTGGCGGCAAAGATTCGTATTCATGATGCTGACACTGGTCGTGCGGTGGCTGATGAGATTGACGCGGCTGAGGTTCGTATTCGCGAGGCTGTTCCTGCGGCACGCATCATTTATTTGGAGCCGGATATTTTCCGGGCTTAGTTCTAGGAGATTTTTGTTATGACCGTTGAGATGATCGTTGATGGTTTGCTAAAGATTTTCGTTGGCCTGATCATTCTTTTGGTGTACCTGCGTCTGACTCACCGTTCTCAGGCGGGGCACCAGACCCCGATTGATACCATCGGTAACTTTGTCATCGGTGGTGTGTTCGGTGGCGTGTTGTACAGCAAGCAGATTAGCCTGTTCTACTTTGTCATCTACATGGTGTTTACGCTGTGCATGATTCAGCTGCTGAACGTGGCGACCACGAAGATTCGTTTTCTGCATATGGCGGTGCGTGAGCAGCGCGTGCCGGTCATTACGGATGGTGATATCGATATTAAGAGCTTCCAGCAGGCAGATGTGGTTCTTGATCCGATGCGCCTGATTGCTGACCTTCGTGCGCAGGGTATTTACGACCTGGAAGACATTGAGTTCGCTCAGATTGAACCGAACGGTGCGCTGAGCGTGATCCGTAAGGGTGACGGTGTGCCGAACTTTGCTCTGATTGTGAAGGGTAGCTTGGTCACTCGCGATATCGCGGATGCGCACAAGACCGAGGATTGGGTGTACCTACAGTTGCGTGCCGCTGAGGTCGAGCTTGAGGATGTCTTCCTCATGGAGTTCAAGAACGGTAACCGCCTTCTGATTCTGCTGAATGACGGCACTAATATTCGCCGTGAGGTGGCAGAAGCCTCGAATATGAATGATGAGGAAGAAGAGTGGCAGGAAGGCGTGGAGGAAGCTCCTGAGCCTGAGGATACTGAGGATGCAGAGAAGGAAGTAGCGGAGCACGCTGCTGAAGATGCGCATCCGATGAAGGATTCTAAAGCGTAGAAGAAGGTAGAGAAAGATGAGTGAAGTGTCGCCCTCGTTTGAGGTTCAGGTGGTTGGCGCCGCCGTGGTTGATTCTTTGGTGGCTCCGACCCGTATGCTGGTGGCTCAGCGTTCTGAGCCGCAGACTGTTGCCGGCATGTGGGAGTTCCCGGGCGGTAAGGTCGAGCCGGGGGAGAGCTGCAAGCAGGCGCTGGTGCGTGAGCTGAAGGAGGAGCTGGGCGTGCAGGCGCGTTTGGGTGCTGAGGTGCCCGGCGCGTATCCGCAGGGCTGGCGTCTGAGTGAGCGTCTGGCGATGCGCGTGTTCTTTGCGGAGATTCTTTCGGGTACTCCGGATACTTTGGAAGATCATAGTGCTCTGCGGTGGATGCCGTTGCCGAAGTCTAAGGATGACGCGCAGGCGTACGATGACCTGCTGGGTTTGCCGTGGATTCCTGCTGACTTCCCGATTGTGGAAGCGCTCCTGCAGCAGCTGCAGGATGCAGGTACTGGCGAGGCGTAGACCCAAGGTCTGACCTAATGCTCTGCGCTAGTTCGTTGCGAGGCTAAGTCACCGTTATGTGACACGTTCGCGGCGGTAACAGGATAAATTTTCTCTATCTTTTTTGACACTGTTTGAAGGCGGGATTCCCTGTGGGGAGTCCCGCCTTTATTCATATTTTGAGGGCGATTTATGCGCCAGGTGATTCTGACTTGTGTATTTGTTGGGGAGGGGATTTTGTCATATATGGGTTCGACACGGATACATACTTTGGAAACCAATCGGTAGGCGGGTAGTATTGAGGGAGAAATCACATACGTATTGGGAGACAATGATGACTGCTCAACCCCCGTTTGATCCGGGTGCCTACCGCTCCGACGCGGTTCCCTCGGACACTCAAGCTATTTATATTCAGGAAGGCGGCGCTGAGCCGCGCGGAATTCTGTTCCACTCGCCGACCAAGCACCCGAAGATTCTGCGTCTGCAGGAGATTATGATTGTCTCCGCGCTGCTCTGCTTGATCCACGGTGTTATTTCCTCGTTCGCACCGGATAACCTGTCCCCGCTGAAGGGTCTGCCCGAGGTCGGCGTTGCAGGCGGTATCGGCCTGCTGGTTGTTTCTGCGGTTGTGTACATCTGGGTCTACTTCACGATTCAGAAGGGCAAGCGTCTGGGCCTGACTGTCGGTCTGATTTTTGCAATTCTGGGTGCGTTCGTGGCGATCCTGTCTCTGATTGGTAATGTCATTGACGCTCAGCGCTACGGCTTCGTGCCCCTGTACGCGGCATGGTTCATTGCGAACGTGCTGTGGATTCGTGCTTCTTTTGACCCGGCTGTGAAGCAGGCTCTGAAATAGAAGCGCCCTCTTCAACCCTGTTGTTGAAAAGATATACTCTAGAACGCCCGGATGGACTATCCGGGCGTTCTGCTGTTTACGTTTCCTTCTCTGGTCTAAAATGGATAGGATATGCGCCCGTCGCCTTCCCCTTGTCCCGCACCCTGTGTGGGTAGCCGGGGGAGAGCAGGCGGTGCTACCTAAGGTGTATAACGAGCCAGCCGGCATAGTGCCGGTGGTATGCAGAGAAGAGTGACAATGACCGATTCCGTGCAGGAACACGAGGGTCTTAACGGCCCGGCTCAGGTTCTCGCCCGCATTGCGCAGGTTCTGGAGGAGAACCCCGAGAACGGCTTGGACGCTATCCGTGAGGCTTTTGAGGCTGAGCGTGAGCGCGCCCGCCAGGAGATTCGCGAGAAGGCTAAGGACTTTGACAGCCTCAAGGAGGTGCGACTGAGCTTCTTCGGTGAGAAGGGCATCATGAGCATCGCTAACCGCCAGATGCGTGATCTTCAGAACCAGCACAAGGGCCCGGTGGGTAAGCTGCTGGGTCAGGCTCGTGCAGCCCTGACTGAGGCTATTGAGGCTCGTACCGCTGAGCTGGAGGCTGAGCGTGAGGCTCGCATCCTGGCTGAGGAAGCTGTGGACGTTTCTGCTGCTTCCCCTCGCCGTTCCCTGGGCGGCCGCCACCCGATTGCTCTGATGCAGGAGCGCCTGACCGACATTTTCGTTGGTATGGGTTGGGAAGTTGCTGACGGCCCGGAGCTGGAGTCCGAGTGGTACAACTTTGACGCTCTGAACATTAAGCCGGATCACCCGGCACGCGAAATGCAGGACACTTTCTACGTTGAGCCGAAGAACGCTCACCTGCTGCTGCGCACCCACACCTCCCCGGTGCAGATGCGCTCGCTGCTGTCTCGTGAGCTGCCGCTGTACATTGTGTGCCCCGGCCAGGTGTACCGCACCGATGAGCTGGACGCGACCCACACCCCGGTCTTCCACCAGATTGAGGGCCTTGCCGTGGATAAGGGCCTGACCATGGCTGATCTGAAGGGCACCCTGGAGTACATGGCACGCGCCATGTTCGGTGAGGATGCGAAGATTCGCCTGCGCCCGAACTTCTTCCCGTTCACTGAGCCTTCCGCTGAGCTGGATTTGTGGCACCCGAACGCTAAGGGCGGCCCGCAGTGGATTGAGTGGGGTGGCTGCGGCATGGTGAACCCCAACGTTCTGCGTGCGGCGGGTATTGACCCTGAGGAGTACTCGGGCTTCGCTTTCGGTATGGGTATTGAACGTACCCTCATGTTCCGTAACAACGTCGCTGACATGCATGACATGGTTGAAGGCGACATCCGTTTCTCTGAGCAGTTCGGGATGGAGATCTAAATTATGCGTGTACCCCTGTCATGGCTGCGCGAGTTCGTGCCTGTAGCCGAGGATGCTTCGGCTGAAGATTTGATGGCGACCCTGGTGAAGGTTGGCCTGGAAGAAGAAGACGTTCACCGCCCCTCTGATGAGCTGTCCGGCCCGATTGTGGTTGGTCAGGTGCTCTCCATGGAGCCGGAGACCCACTCTAACGGCAAGACCGTGAACTGGTGCCAGGTGCGTGTGGTTCCGGAGGGTCAGGAGCAGACTCTGACCGGTAAGGGCATTGAGCCTTCCGGCGTTCAGGGCATTATTTGTGGTGCCCACAATTTCAAACCCGGCGACAAGGTTGTTGTGACCCTGCCCGGTGCTGTTCTGCCTGGCGGTTTCGCGATTACTGCTCGTAAGACTTACGGTCACAAGTCGGCTGGCATGATTGCCTCGACCCGTGAGCTGGGCATTGGCGACGACCACGGTGGCATCCTGGTGCTCTCGACCCTGGGCCTGGACCCGGAGATTGGCACCGACGCGATGGAGCTGCTGGGCCTGTACGATCAGGCTGCTGAGGTCAACGTGACCCCGGACCGCGGTTACGCGTTCTCTCTGCGCGGTATTGCCCGCGAGTGGTGCCACGCTACCGGTTCTTCCTTCGAGGATTTTGTGCTGGCGTACGGCGAGCGCGCCCCGGAGGCGAACGATGCCGGCCACGCTGTCGTCCTGCGTGATGACGCCCCGATTCACGGTAATCCGGGCTGCACTCGTTTTGTGATGCGTGAGGTTTCGGGCGTGAAGGCGGATGCGCCGGTTCCGACCTGGATGTCCTCGCGTCTGCGTCTGGCCGGTGTGCGCTCGCTGTCGCTGCCGGTGGATATTTCGAACTACGTGATGCTGGAGACCGGCCAGCCGCTGCACTTCTACGATGCTGACAAGGTTCAGGGTGAGATTGTGGTGCGCCGCGCCGCTGCTGGTGAGAAGCTGGTGACCCTGGACGGTGTGGAGCGTACTCTGCACCCCGAGGACATCGTTATTGCTGATGATTCGGGCGTGATTGGTCTTGCCGGTGTGATGGGTGGCGCCTCCACTGAGGTGACCGATTCGACCACCCGCATTCTGGTTGAGGCTGCTCGTTTTGACGAGGTGTCGGTGGCTCGTACTGCTCGCCGTCACAAGCTGATTTCTGAGGCGTCGAAGCGTTTTGAGCGTGGCGTGGATCCGCAGATTCAGGCAGCGGCTGCTCAGCGTGCGGTTGAGCTGCTGGTTGAGCTGGCTGGCGCTCAGGTTGAGCCGGGCGTGACCGACGTGTCCCTCGGCTACGAGCCGGTCGTGATTGACCTGCCGTCTGATTACACTGCCGGTCGTATCGGCGTGAATTACTCGCCGGAGCAGATTGAGTCGTGCCTGCGTGAGATCGGTTGCTCGGTGGAGCGTACCGAGTCTGGTTACGCGGTGACTGTCCCGTCGTGGCGTACTGACCTGCGCGCGAAGGAAGACCTGACCGAGGAAATCGCACGTATCGACGGTTATGCGAACATCCCCTCGACTCTGCCTGTGGCTCCTGCGGGCCGCGGTTACACTCCGGAGCAGGCAGGTAAGCGTCGTGCGCTGAACGCGCTGGCTGCTTCTGGTCTGACTGAGGTGTTCGCGTACCCCTTCGTGTCGGCTGATGCGAATAACCTGTGGTCGGCTCCGTGGGTGAGCACCCCCGAGAACCCCGTGACTGAGGTTCCTTCGATTCGCCTGGAGAACCCGATTTCTTCGGCTGAGGGTTGGATGCGCCGCTCGCTGCTGCCGGGCCTGGTCGAGGTTCTGAAGCGTAACCTGTCTCGCGGTTTCAAGAACCTGGCGATTTTCGAGGCGGGTCACGTGTTCATTCCGGGTGAGCAGCTGGGTTCGGAGTCTATTCCGCCGCTGGGTGCTCGTCCTTCGGATGAGGTTCTGGCTGATCTGAATGCCGGTATTCCGCGGCAGCCCACTTTCATCGCTGGTCTGTTCGCAGGTACTGAGCATGAGGCAATGCCGGGTGCTGCTCCGCGTGCTTACGATTGGCGTGACGCTCTGGACGCTGTGCGTCTGGTGGCTGCCGCTGTGTCGGCTGAGATTCAGGTGCGTAATGGTGTGCACACTGCGTTCCACCCGGGCCGTGTGGCTGAGGTTCTGAACGCTGCCGGTGAGCGTGTTGGTTTCGCTGGCGAGTTGCACCCGAAGCTTCTGCAGGAGCTGAACCTGCCGGAGCGTACTTGCGCGTTTGAGCTGGATTTCTCGGCGCTGTTCGCTGGTCGTGTTGAGGCGCATCAGGCTGTGCCGGTGCTGACTTTCCCGGCTGCTACTCAGGATGTGGCGCTTCTGGTAGACCGTGACCTGCCTGCTTCTGAGGTGGAGCGTGTTCTGCGTGAGGGCGCTGGCGAGCTGCTTGAAGATATCCGTGTGTTCGATGATTACCGCGGTACCGGCATTGATGAGTCGAAGAAGTCCCTGGCGTTTGCGCTGCGTTTCCGTGCGCCGGATCGTACGCTGACTGCTGATGAGGCGTCGGCTGCTCGTGAGGCTGCTGTGGCTGCGACTGTTGAGCAGCTGGGTGCAGAACCGCGTGTCTAACCGGGTCTAACCCTATTGTGTAACGCCTAGTGCTGACGGGGTGGGAGTCGCTGGCTCCCACCCCGTAGCTTTTGGCGTTGCGTCGTGGGTTTACCTGTCGGTGTGTTCATGAAGCGCTGATAAGCGCTTTCCTTGGTGAACTCATGTGGTTATGGGTACCCTAGAAGATAGATGAAGTGAGGGAGAGAGTAATGGCTAATCGAGAGAACTCGCGCGAGCAGGACGAGCTGTCGCAGTCTGCTGAGGTCGAAGAAACCTATTTCGAGGATTCTCAGTACGATGACTCTGAGTATGAAGACCCTGAATATGAGGAGTACGACGAGTACGAGGATTACGACGATGAGGAAGAGAACTCCTCTCTTTTCGCAATGAGTGAGGAAGAGCTGGATGACCGCCCGGGCGTGAACTGGTTGTCGGTTCTTTCTGCTGCTGTTGCGGTTATTCTTTCCATTGTTTTGGCTGTTGTGGGTGTCCGCGCTTTTGCGTCGGTGAACAATAACGCCGAGTATGCCGGTAAGAGCTGGGTTATTCAGGGTACTTATCAGGATTTGACTCCTGACCTGATTACGAAGGGTAATGTGGCTCGTTATAAGGGCAATCTGCCGGCTGATGACGCTCTGAACGGTAAGACCTATGTGTCGAACCTGAAGGATAAGTACCAGGTGACTTCGGGCGCTTCGATTGAGTTCCGTGGTTCGCAGACTGGTGATGTTCCTTCGGAGTTCCCGCGTGAGGTGGATGGCCTGCTGGTGGAGAAGAACGGCAGCCTTGAGGTTGTCTACACCGCTGAGAAGGGCACGTTGAAGCCTGTGACTGAGGCAAGCGTGAATGCTGAGCGTTTTGCCGGTATTGCAAGTATTGTTGGTGCGGTGCTGGTGCTTCTGCTGGGTCTTGGTTTTGCTGTGTGGCTGAACCGCCGTTCGCGCGATGTTGAGTATGAGGACCTGGAAGGTCTGGTGGAGGATGAGCGCTAAGCGTTCTGCGTCCTGAGGATTCACCTCGAAGTTTTGTTGAAGGAGCCTGTTTCTGGCGCACGTTGTGTTGCTGGAGGCGGGCTCCTTTTGCGCGCTCGCCTGCCGGAGGCTTCTTGCTCGGTTCGGCGGGCTTGCCCAGAATGTTCTTGCACGCTATGCATTCATTGTGAGGTTATGCGCTCGAATGTGTAGATACACGCTGTTTTTGTGGTGGCGCGTGTGACAGCTGGTGAGATAAACCCTGAAATTTCCCCCATATCTTGGAATAATCCATATTTGGTGCGCATATTTATGTGCATATGTATTATCTTGGGTAGTGAAGAATGTTGCGCTGCGCCACCGCTGGGCAGCCCGTTCTGAATTCGTGATTGGCACCGTAGGAAGAAGAGATATTATGCCTTTCCCCTCGACCAAGATCGCGCGTCAGGCACGCATCGTTGAATTGCTGCAGACCCGACGTGTCCGCTCCCAGGCTGAACTGGCGCAGTACCTGACCGATGATGGTATGAAGGTTACTCAGGCGACCCTTTCCCGTGATCTTGTTGAAATTGGCGCTGAGCGTATCCGTGATGAAGGCGCCGGCCTGATTTATGCTGTGCCGAATTACCCTGCTCGTCGTGGCGGCGGTACTGCACCTGATGCCCGTATGATTTCCCTGTTCAAGGAGCTGCTAATTACCGCTGAGGGCTCGGCGAATATTACGGTTCTGCGTACTCCTCCGGGTGCTGCGCAGTTCTTGGCTTCGTCGATTGATCAGGGTGGTCTTGAAGCGATTATGGGCACTATTGCCGGTGACGATACGGTAATAGTGATTACTCGTGACCCCAATGGTGGGGCTGCGCTTGCCGAGAGCTTCTTGGATTGGTCTGCTGCTCAGTAGTAGTTGGGGCGTATCTTGCGCTGTTCTTCTGATGTTTCGGGGGAGCGGTTGAAGGTACGCCCTTCTGCTGTCTTCGGGCTCTTTTCCGGCTTCTAGCTCTGCTTCTTCTTTTCTAGGTATCCCAATTTTCTGTGGTGAGAGTTTTTATCATGTCTGAAATGCACGATTCAGCGAACAATATTGCCTACCTTTTGGCGGAGGCGGCATCGTCTTCCGGGGCTAAGGCTGCTTTGGCGATTCCGTCTTCTGAACCTGCTGATATGCAGGTGATGAGTTACGCGCAGTTGGCGTCTGCCGCCTCGCAGGTTCAGCGTCATCTGGAGGCGCTCGGTGTTGAGCGTGGTGACCGTGTGGCGTTGTCTATGCCGAATGTGGCGTTGATGCCTGCTCTGTATTACGGCATTGTGGCTACGGGCGCGATTTGTGTTCCGTTGAATCCGCTGCTGTCGGGTGCGGAGCTGGAGTATCATCTGCGCGATAGCGGGGCGAAGGTGCTTTTCGCTTTTGCGGGTACTCGCTTGGCGTCGGAGGCTTCGTCGACGGTTCTGGTGAAGAACGGTTCGGTTCGTTGCGAGATTTTCACCGGGGGAGAGGGCTCACCGGTGGCTCCTTTTGATGCGCCTACCGAGACGGTTCTGGAACCCGTTCCGGTGGTGGCGAGTGACCCGGCGATTATTCTCTACACGTCGGGTACGACGGGCAAGCCGAAGGGCGCGACGCTGACTCACGCAAATATCCTCTCGAATGCTCGTAGTTGCGTGAGTGTTTTTGGTTTCACCGCTGAAGACGTTATTTTTGGTGGTCTTCCGCTGTTCCATGCGTTTGGTCAGACGGTGTCGATGAATGCGGCTTTTGCGGCGTCGGCTACGGTGGCTTTGCTACCGCGTTTTACCCCAGATGGCGCGCTGAACCTGATTGAGCGTGCCGGGGTGTCGGTGTTGGCTGCGGTTCCGAGCATGTACGTGTCGTTGGCGGCGGCGCTGGAGGCTGAGCCTGAGCGTGCGCGCTCGCTGCGCGGTCGCATCCGTTTCGGTATTTCGGGTGGTTCGCCGCTGCCCGCCCCGGTGCATGCTGCGTTGAAAACGCTGATTGAGTGCCCGGTGTATGAGGGCTACGGCCTGAGCGAGACCTCGCCGGTGGTTTCGTTTAATCAGGCGGAGTTTGGCATGGTGCTCGGCTCGGTGGGTCGTGTGCTGCCGGGCGTGCAGGTGCAGGTGCGTTGCGCGGAAGGTTCCGAGTGCGCACCGGGCGTGAGCGGTCAGCTGTGGGTGCGCGGCGAGAACGTGATGGCTGGCTACTGGAATAATCCTGCGGCGACGGCTGAGGTTTTTGACGGCGAGTGGTTTGCGACCGGCGATGTTGCTCGTGTTGATGAGCAGGGCAATATTTTCATCGTGGACCGTATTAAGGACATGGTTCTGCGTAACGGCTATTCGGTGTATCCGCGTGAGATTGAGGATGTTCTCTACACCCATGAGCAGGTGCAGTCGGTAGCGGTGTTGGGCGTGCTGGATGAGCGCGTGGGCGAGGAGGTCGTCGCCGTGGTGATGCCGCGTCCTGGTGCGGATGAGGGCGTGCTGCAGGCGGAGTTGAATGCTTTGGCGCGTACTCGTTTGGCGGCGTATAAGTATCCTCGCCGTTATGTGATGGTGGAGAGTATGCCACTGGGCCCGACCGGTAAGATCCTCAAGCGTGACTTGCGGGTTTCGATTCAGCGGGGCTGAACCCGCTACGTGGTTTGTGGCGCTGTTCTGAGGACAACTGCGGGCGAAGAGGGTAGAATTTTGTAGGCGGCTTCTGCCGTGTTATTGTTCCGGGTTGTTATGCCTGGGCTGAACCATCCACGAAAGAGAGAGCATGAGCGTTCCCGCTTCTGAGGCTTCGCGAACCCCTATTGAGCAGTTGATTCCGGCTGCTTGCGCTACGATTCCGAATTACCCGCACGAGGGCATCCTCTTTTACGATGTGACCACTCTTTTCGCTAATGCTGAGGTTTTCAAGGCGTGCATTGATGAGCTGGCTGCTCGTTTTGAGGGTCAGTTTGATGTGGTGGCTGGTGTTGAGGCTCGTGGCTTCTTGCTGGCGTCTGCGCTCGCGTACGCTACCGGCACCGGTGTGATGACGGTTCGTAAGGCGGGTAAGCTTCCGCGTGAGACGTACCGTGAGGAGTATGCACTGGAGTACGGTAGCGCGGCGATTGAGATTCACTGTCATGATTTTGCGCCGGGCACTCGTGTGCTTCTGCTGGATGATCTGCTGGCGACGGGCGGTACCCTGGTGGCTGCCGCAAAGCTGGTGGAGCGCGCGAACCTGAAGGTTGCCGGTGTCGGCGCTCTGCTGGAACTGGAGGGCCTGGGCGGTCGTGAGGCGCTGGACGGTTACCGTCTTGAGACGCTGAGCTTGGTCTCTGAGTATCCGTTGCCGTCGAAGTAGTTTTATAGATGAGGGGTGCCCTGCCGGTTGAGCCGGTGGGGCACTTTTCTGTGTACGCCTGGGTGGGTTTTCTGTGGGGGTAATATTTCTGCCCTTCGGAGCCTGTCCTGTAAAATAGTGACCCGTATTTTTGGGTGTCTGTCGCACCCTGTCTTTGAGACACCATAGGTTTAAGGAGCTTACGTGTCATCTGAATCTTTGCCCCAGCAGTCTGCTGATTCTTCGGCGGCTGAGAAGCTGTTTGCTGAGCAGATGGCTGCGGAGCGTGAGTATGTTGCTCGCGTGTATGCCCGCCTTGATGAGCTCCGTGAGGAGACGGCTGAGAAGCTGGCTGCTGTGCGTAAGAATCAGGCGGTGGGCGGTCATCAGAACCGTTCGGAGCGTGACTCTTTTGCTACTCACTATGAGGATCGTTTGGCGCAGCTGAATGCTGTGGATTCTCGTCTGACGTTTGGTCGTTTGGATATGGACCGTGAGGGCGCTGATGCGGTGCGTTATATCGGTCGTATTGGTATTACGGATAGCAATCAGCAGCGTCTGCTGATGGACTGGCGTGCCCCGGAGGCGGGTACGTTCTATCAGGCGACTGCGTTCCAGCCGATGGGTGTGCGCCGCCGCCGTCACCTGATGCTTGAGGGCCGTACTGTCGTCAATATTGAGGATGAGGTCTTCGATTCGGAGATGCTGCAGGATGAGGATTCCCTTCACGGTGAGGGTGCTCTGCTGGCGGCGTTGAATAAGAAGCGTACCGGCCGCATGGGCGATATTGTGGCGACGATTCAGGCTGAGCAGGATGCGATTATCCGCTCGGAGCTGCCGGGTGTGCGCGTGGTGCAGGGTGGTCCCGGTACCGGTAAGACCGCTGTGGCGCTGCATCGTGCGGCGTATCTGCTGTACACGAACCGTGAGCGCCTGTCGAAGGCTGGCGTGCTGGTGGTTGGTCCGTCGAATTCGTTCATGTGGTACATCGAGCGTGTGCTTCCGTCGCTGGGTGAGACCGGTGTTGTGATGTCTTCGCTGGCGACCCTGTACCCGGGTCTGCGTGCTGTGCCTGAGAAGGATCGTGCGGTTGCGGCGCTGAAGGGCGATTTGCGCATGGTGAAGGTTATTAAGCGTGCGGTTGCGGATCGTCAGAAGGTGCCGGCTCAGGTTCAGCGTCTGAATGTTGAGGGTACTGATGTTGAGCTGACTCCGGAGATGGTTCGTTCGGCTCGTTCTCGTGCTCGTTCGACCGGCAAGCCGCATAATGAGGCTCGTGAGACGTTCGTGAAGATTCTGTTGAAGGAGCTGACCGCGAAGCTGGATGATCAGCTGAACCGTGCGGCGGGTCGTGTGGTGGAGCGTCCGTACCTGCAGGATGATGTGCGTGCTTCGATGGATGTGCGCCGCGCCCTGAACCTGGCGTGGATGCCGCTGTCGCCGGAGACTCTGTTGCGCTCGCTGTTCTCGAAGCCGCATTACTTGGAGTCTGCGACTCGTGAGTTGTCGAAGGCTGAGCGTGAGCTGCTGGCTCGCCCGGCGGATGCCCCCTTCACGGAGGCTGATGTTCCTCTGCTGGATGAGGCTGCTGAGCTTTTGGGTGATTTTTCGAAGGTGACCGGTGCGGCTGCTGCGGCTCGTGCTGCGGCGGAGCATCGTGCGAACCTTGAGAATGCGGCGAAGGCTTTGGAGAATGTTCACCAGTCGCTGGAGGATATTGGCGCTGATGGCGTGATTACTCCTGAGCAGATTGCGATGATGAATGAGGTTCGTGGCGAGCGTATGACTGCTGCGGCTGCGGCGTCTGCTGATCGTACGTGGGCGTATGGCCATATTGTGGTGGATGAGGCCCAGGAGCTCTCGCCCATGCAGTGGCGTTTGCTGATGCGTCGTTGCCCGATGAAGTCGTTTACGATTGTGGGCGATATTGCACAGGCCTCTTCTGCTGCGGCTGCTTCGTCGTGGTCGCAGGCGTTGGAGCCGTTTGTGGGTGAGCGTTTCACTCTGGAGGAGCTGACGATTAATTACCGTACTCCGGCTCAGATTGCTGAGGCAGCGGTATCGGTTGCTCAGGCTGCTGGTTATGAGGTGTCTGCACCTCGTGCGGTGCGTGAGGGCCAGTGGCCTCCGCTGGTTCATGAGGTTGCCGCCGAGTCTGTTGTGGAGCAGACCGTGTCCGTGGTCAGCGAGGAAGTCGCTCATTCGGGCGGCGCTCTGATTGGTGTGGTGTGCCCGCCGAGCCTGTATGTTCAGACGGCTCAGGCCGTGGCTCGTGCTCATGCTGATCGTACGGGTACCGCGCAGACTGCGTTGGAGAATCAGGTGCTGGTTCTGACTCCGTGGGAGGCGAAGGGCCTTGAGTTTGATGTTGTGGTGATTGTTGAGCCGCAGCAGCTGATCGATGATGCTGATGGTGCTGTGGGTGACTTGTACGTGTCGATGACTCGTCCGACTCAGCGCCTGCACATGGTGGGTTCGCGGATGCCCGCGGGTCTGTAGCTCTGTAGTACCTTTCTTGTTATTTCTTTGAGCCGGTGCCGCACCGGTTTGGGCGCTCGCTTGGGTTTTTCTGAGCGTTTGGGCTGGTGCGGTGCTAGGCTTGTTACATATTTTGTTCGAGCGCCTTCGGGCGTTGTTACCTTGTGAATGGGAGAAGCATGTCTGCCGAGATCCTCAACGCGCAGCATAATGACGATACCTTCGAGAATATTTGGCAGGAGCTGAAGTGGCGCGGCCTGGTGCACGTGAGCACTGATGAGGCTGCTCTGGAGAAGGCGCTGAGCGAGGAGAGCCTGACTTTCTATACGGGTTATGATCCGACTGCGGCTTCTTTGCACCTGGGTCACCTGGTGCAGCTGCTGGTGATGCGTCGTCTGCAGCTGGCTGGTCACAAGCCGCTGGGTCTGGTGGGTGGTTTCACCGGTTTGATTGGTGATCCGCGTCAGACTTCTGAGCGTGTGCTGAACTCTCCTGAGGTTGTTGCTGAGTGGGTTAAGTCTCTGCGTGCTCAGATTGAGCGTTTCCTCTCTTTCGAGGGTGAGAACGCTGCCCGCATGGTGAATAACTTGGACTGGAGCGGTCAGATGTCTGCTCTGCAGCTGCTGCGCGATGTTGGTAAGCATTTCCGTGTGGGCACCATGGTGAAGAAGGAGATTGTTGCGAAGCGCCTGAACTCTGATGAGGGCATTTCGTACACCGAGTTTTCGTATCAGATTCTGCAGGGCTTGGACTTCTTGGAGCTGAACCGTCGTTTCGGTTGTACTCTGCAGACCGGTGGTTCTGATCAGTGGGGTAACCTGACGAGCGGTACTGAGCTGATTCGTAAGGTGGAGGGTAAGAGCGTTCACGCTATTGGTACTCCGCTGATTACTAACTCTGATGGCACTAAGTTCGGTAAGAGCGAGGGTAACGCTATTTGGCTGAACCCGCAGATGTGCTCGCCGTACGCTTTCTACCAGTTCTGGCTGAACACTGCGGATGCGGATGTGCTGGATCGTCTGAAGGTCTTTACTTTCTTGACTCGTGCTGAGATTGCTGAGTTTGCGGAGAAGGTTGAGAAGGAGCCGTTTAAGCGTGAGGCTCAGAAGACTCTGGCGTACCTGGTGACTTCGCTGGTTCACGGTACTGAGGCTACTGATCAGGCTGTGGCTGCTTCGGAGGCTTTGTTTGGTAAGGGCGATTTCGCTGCTCTGGATGAGGCTACCCTGGAGTCTGTGATTGCTGAGCTTCCTTCGGCTAAGCTGTCCGAGGACCGCCTGGACATGATTTCTGTTCTGACTGAGCTGGGTTTTGCGAAGTCTAACTCTGAGGCTCGTCGCATTCTGAAGGAGGGCGGCGCTTCGGTGAACGGCGTGAAGGTTCAGGGCGAGGACGCAGCTATTTCTAAGGATGATTTGCTACACGGTCGTTTTGCGATGGTTCGCCGTGGCAAGAAGAACCAGGGCGCTGTAGAGCTGATCTAATACAGAGCTGATTTAGTCTTCTCGATACATATAGATGGGGAGGGGTTCTTCTCTACTGAAGTATTCATTACTGAATGTTCGGTGGGGGAGTGCCCCTCCTTTTCTGGTCCCTATATACATTCCCTATACACACAGAGCCCCTCCGTCAGGAGGGGCTCTTCTTGTATCGTTCTGCTGCCCTCTGGCTCTGGGTTTTCTTGGTTTGTCTTTGTTGGCGAGGGCTTTAGGCACCGTTCGACCCTGTTTTGGGGCTCCCGAGAGGGGAATTCGCAGATTTTTGAGGTTTTTGGAAGTTTTTTAAAGATTTTTTAGCACCCTTAAAACGCACTGACTAGGCGGTTTAGTGTCTGGAAGGGTGTTTGGGACCCTTTCAAGGCCCCACTTGTGGTCTACTTCACCCTATTTCGGGTTGCAGGGGCGTTTAGGCATCTGTATAGTTGTATGAGTCGCCGCGGCG
>NZ_JABZXW010000028.1 GCF_015265375.1 Rothia sp. (in: high G+C Gram-positive bacteria) | reverse complement strand
CCGTACACAGCTCAGTGCAGCCAGTTCGGCTCGCATATGTTCAGCCCCAATTCTGCCCTGCCCAGACACTAGAGCTCAGGCGGTAGAGTAGAGCCATGCCCGCACAGAACACCACCCGCACGCAGCCCAGTACGCAGCCCGGCGCAAACTACCAGGCGAAGCCTGCACGCCGCACACACCGCCGCCTCCTGACCCCTCCGCTGGCACAGAAGAACGGCATTGACCCGATTCAGCTGATTCTGCCGCACCTAGAGGAGCTCCCCGCCGAGCTTGCCCCAAACGGTAGCTCCGCGACCAGCACCACCCCGACGACCGTCGCGGATTATCTGATTGCGCGTTTCTACCCGAACGACCCGCAGATTATTCACGCCCGTTTTAACACCGGCGAGGTGCGCCTGGATGACGGCACGGTGCTGACCAGCGATAGCCCCTACATGCCGGGCGAGCGCATCTGGTACTTCCGCGAGCTTGCCGATGAGCCGGAGCTACCCTCCGATATGCCGGTGCTCTACGAGGACGAGCACGTGCTGGCGATTGATAAGCCGCATTTTCTGCCGACCACCCCGCGCGGTGCTTATATTGCGCAGACCGCGCTGACCAAGCTGCGGGTGCGTGAGCAGAACCCGCTGCTGATTCCGATTCACCGCCTGGACCGCCCGACCGCGGGCGTGCTACTTTTTGCTAAGACCGTGGAGGCGCGCCGCCCCTTCCAGATGATGTTTCAGCACCGTCGGGTGTCGAAGACCTACCGCGCCGTGGCGCCGGTTCCCGCTGACCCCGCCGCCGCCGAGCGGGCGCTGAGTGCGGAGGGGCTACAGGTGCGTTCACATATTCAGAAGATTCGCGACCAGCTGCAGGTTCAGCAGCTTTCTGAGGAGCAGTGCGCGGCGCAGGGCGTGGAGCCGAATACGCTCACGACCGCGAAGATTCTGCAGACTTTCACCCCGAGCGCGCAGGCGGTTGAGGGCTGGCGCGCGGAACCGAATAGAGAATGGGCGCTCTATGATTTGGCGCCTCACACCGGCAAGACGCACCAGCTGCGGGCGCACCTGAATATGCTCGGTTCCCCCATTTTGGGCGATGTACTCTATCCGCAGGTACTCCCCGACGCACCCGACCGCCCCGAGTACCCGCTGCAGCTACTGGCGTACAGCCTGCACTTTGAACACCCCATCACCGGTGAGCGGGTGGACCTGTACAGCGGCCGCTCGCTGGTTGCCGCCGCCTAACCCGTTTTTGAGTGGCGTTCATCCCGTTCCCTGCGGTGCATCTTCTCGGCGGGCTCTCGAAAAGGGGTCACACCCGAGAGCCCGCCCACAGCGTCCGGGCGTTCAGAGGGCAAAAAGTGGGATAATTTCAGACGTAATACTTCACCGCAACTACAGAGGGTCCATGAATTCCCAGCCGTCTTCCCACAACGCGCAGTCTCTGGAGTCGATTAGCGAGTACGCCGAGCGCACCTCCTCGCATGCCGCTGCCGCAGCCGCCAGCGTCACCGACACCTTCGTGCACCGCATCCTCGGCGTGCCCGGCGCCCTCATCGGTTCGGTGCAGGTGCCGGACCCGCGCCCGCTGAGCCAGCGCCTGAACATTTGGCATTACTGGTGGCAGGCGCACCTGCTGGACTGTGTGATTGATGCCGGCCAGCGTCACCTACGCGAGGGCGATATCACCGCCGCCCAGGAGGAGTTGCACCGTGCCCGCGCGCTGTTGCGCGGCATTAATGTTCGTAACTACGGCCGCTTCGCGAACGACTACTTTGACGATATGGCGTGGCTGACCCTCGCTGTGGGCCGCATGAATTCCTTCTGCATTGAGCTGACCGGTGCGAACGATGTTGCCGCTCAGGATGCTGGTGCGGCTCTCTTTGAGCAGCTGGCGAAGGGTTTCTCCCCGGTGGGCGGCATGAGTTGGCGCAAGTCCAAGCGTGATTTCGTGAATGCTGCGGCGACCGCGCCGACCGCCCTGGCGTATGTGCGTGCGGGTGACCCAAAGACTGCCGCCGCGCTCATGGACTGGATGAATGAAACCCTCTGGGATGCAGAACGTTCGCTCTATATTGACGGTGTGAACGTGCGCGGCGACGAGTACGACTACGAACGCGGCGAATACACCTACAACCAGGGAACCGCCCTGGGTGCCCTGCTGAGCCTCGCCGCCTCCGGCGTGCCCTGCGAGGTGGACCCCGCAGAACGCGCCGAACGCCTCATCGTCGGCATCGTCAAGCATATGACCGAAGAGGTGGAGTTCCTCTCCGGTGCGCGCCGCCGCATCCTCATCTCGCACGGCGACGGCGACGGCGGCCTGTTCACCGGCATTCTCGTGCGCTACCTGGGCATGGCGGCATCCTCGCCGCTGCTCAGTGACGAGGCGCGAGCGCTCGCCTCGACCCTGGTGTACTCGACCGCCCGCGCCCTGTGGGAGGGCCGCCGCGAATTCGACCCCGACCTGCCGATGAACGAGTACGGCATTGACCCGAACGAGATTCGCGGTAAGGCGCTCGTACAGTTCTCCCCGCGGTTCACCGAGCCGATGAGTAAGGTCGTGAAGCCCGGTGCGCCGGTGGAGCTGTCCACTCAGGTGCAGGCGTGGACTATTTTTGAGACGGCGGCGCGTCTGGCGCATGCCCGCGACCTCGCCTCCCACGGCTTCTAAATTCTTATCGTTGATACAGCCCTAATCTTCTCCCGCCAATGTATTCTCACGCTGGCGCAGAAGGTTAGGGCTGGGTTCATTGCGGGGGCGTGTACACGGGCGTACGGTGAATTTTATGCTTGCTTCAGAATCACAACAGGTCACTGCCAGCCCGAACGCCAACACCATTTTCATGGTCTGGAAGTTCAAGGAAGGCGTCTCCCAGGACGCGCTCGTTGAGGGGTTCCAGAACCTCTGCGGGCTCGTCATTAACCTCAACCACACCGCCGCTAACCGCTACTCGCCCGAGAACGCTAACGTCGTTCTGGGCATCAGCCACAGCGCCTGGCTGACCCTGGATTTGCCCAAGCCCCTGCCGCAGGAGCTCGTGGAGTTCGAGGAGATTAGGGGCCCCAAGCACACTGCGGTCTCCACTCCCGGCGATCTGCACTTCCACATCCGCGCAACCCAGCCGTCGGTCGCCTACGATATGGCGTCCGCTATTACCGCGGCTCTGCGCGATATTGCCGAGGTGCTCGATGAGGTGCACGGCTTCCGCTACTGGGACGGCCGCTCCATCATCGGTTTTGTGGACGGCACCGAGAACCCGCAGACCCCCGCGGCACGCGAATACTTCGGCCTCATCGGCGACGAGGACCCCGCATACAAGGGCGGCAGCTACCAGTTCGTGCAGAAGTACATTCACGACATGACCGCGTGGAACGCCCTGCCCGTCTCCGAGCAGGAGAAGGTCATCGGCCGATCCAAGCACGACGACATCGAGATGAGCGAGGACGAAAAGCCCGCCAACTCGCACTCCGCCATCGCCAATATCGGTGACGACTTCAAGGTTATTCGCGACAACATGCCCTTCGGCACCGTGGGTAACAACGAACTGGGCACCTACTTCATCTGCTACGCCAGCACCTTCTCGACCGTCCGGAAGATGCTCATGAACATGTTCATGGGAGTGGACGGCGCCAACTACGACCGCCTGCTGGACTTCAGCACCGCGGTGACCGGCACCCTCTTCTTCGTGCCGACCGTAGATATGCTCGGCGACTTCGCCGGCTAAGGTTGGTTAAACCCAGCTGCGCCCGGCCAGCTTCTTGCGAACCCCGCCCCCGGCAAAGGAGGCGGGGTTTTCCGGTAGGCTAGGGTGTAGACATTCAGACGGAAAGCAAACAATCGAGAGAAGAATGAGCGTTCTAGATAACTCTTTCCCCACCGAGGACTTTGGCTTCACCATCACCAGCCGCCTGGCGGACACCGCCTCCCCCAGCGCTGAACGTGTAGAAGCCAACGGCGGACAGTTCCGCGGACGCACCGGTGTCATCACCACCCCGCACGGACAGATTCAGACCCCCGCCTTCACCCCCGTGGGCACCAAGGCAACCGTCAAGGCGGTCCTGCCCGAGTCCATGAAGGAGCTCGGCGCTCAGGCTCTGCTCTCCAACGCCTACCACCTGTACCTGCAGCCCGGCCCCGAAATCCTGGACGCGGCGGGCGGCCTGGGGGCCTTCATGAACTGGGACGGCCCCACCTTCACCGACTCCGGCGGCTTCCAGGTCATGAGCCTGGGCTCCGGCTTCAAGAAGGTCATCGACATGGGCACCGTCGCGGACGCTAAGGGCGCCGACGGCCGCCCCCTCGGCGACGACGACGTGGCAAAGGGCAAGGAACGCCTCGCCCACATTGACGACGACGGCGTGAACTTCAAGTCGCATATTGACGGCTCGATTCACCGCTTCACCCCCGAGGTGTCCATGCAGGTTCAGCACCAGATCGGTGCCGACGTCATGTTCGCCTTCGACGAGCTGACCACCCTCTACAACTCCCGCGGCTACCAGGAGGAGGCACTCGAACGCACCCGCCTGTGGGCGCTGCGCTGCATCGCTGAGCACCAGCGCCTGACCGCAGAGCGTGTCGGCAAGCCCTACCAGGCACTGTTCGGCGTGATTCAGGGTGCACAGTACGAGGACCTGCGCCGCAAGGCCTGCCAGGACCTCGGCTCCATGCCCTTTGATGGCTTCGGTATCGGTGGCGCGCTCGAGAAGGAAAACCTCGGCACCATCGTGCGCTGGTGCGCCGAAGAGCTGCCCGAATCCAAGCCCCGCCACCTGCTCGGCATCTCCGAACCCGACGACATCTTCGTCGGCATCGAAAACGGCGTGGACACCTTCGACTGCGTCTCCCCCACCCGCGTGGCACGCAACGCAGCCGTCTACTCCCCCACCGGCCGCTACAACATCACCAACGCGCGTTTCAAGGCAGACTTCTCGCCCATCTACGAGGGCTGCGACTGCTACACCTGCACCCACTACACCCGCGCCTACCTGCGCCACCTCTTCAAAGCGGACGAGCGTCTGGCGGCGACCCTCGCCTCCATCCACAATGAGCGTTTCATCGTGCGCATGGTGGACGACGCCCGCGAGGCTATCAAGGACGGCACCTACTTCGAGTACCGTGACGAGTTCCTCGGCAACTATTACTCCGGCAAGAAGCCCTAAACCCGCTCTTCAACCCGCGTAAGGAGAACCCTATGAGCATCACTCATGTTCCCGATGAGGAGCTTCTCGTCTTCGACCACGAGATTGCCGCACCGGTCGAGGACGTCTTCGGCGCCTACCTGGACCCCGAACTGCTGGTCCGCTGGTACGGCCCCGCCGGCTGGCACGTGCGCCCCACCGACGTTGTCGTGGAGCCCGTCGTCGGCGGCATGCAGCGCCTCTCTATGATTAACGAGGTCGATCCCTCGGTGTCCTGCATTCTGCAGAGCCGCTTTTTGAGCATTGAACCGTTCAAGGAGCTCGAGTACGCCGAGCAGCTGCCCGACCACCTGGGCAACCCCGGCAGCGTGCTGGTGTACCAGCGTCACCGTTTCTTCCCCGAAACCGTGATTACCGCCGACGGCGTGGGTTCCGGTACCCGCATCGTTATCGAGATTGGCCCCATGCCCGCCTCGGTCCATGAGGAGGTGCGCACCACCTGGCGTTCAACCTTCGCCCGCCTGGATGACGTGCTCGCCGCTCGCGCCCGCGGGGAGCTCTAAGCCCTGCTGTGCCGCCTCCTCGAGATAGCTTCGAGACGGCAAAGCGCCGCGTTGACGAATGAGTCGTCAACGCGGCGCTTGCGTTTAACGCCTAAACCTTGCGGGGTTGAGCCGCAGGCTAGTTAGTCAGCTTCACGGTAATGACGGTGCTACCACCATCCAGGGACACACACTCGGGGGTCGCACGATCCGCACCGTCACCCGGCTTCCAGTAGCAGCGCGCCGACATAACGGTACGCTCGCCATTCGCCTTATCGGTCACCTCGGCGGGGTTCTGCACCACAAACTGGCGGACTAGCTCACGCGCAAACAGGCAATCCACCGCACCTGAGGTCACCTGAACAACTCCGTTGTGCTTCAGGTAGCCGGTAGCGTCCATGCTGCCGCAGCTACCGCCAGCAGACTGAACATCCGAGCTGGACAGGCTCGCGGTGCTCGATGCCTTCGCCGAAGCGTTCGAACCGGTCTTCGCCGATGCGGAGGGGCTCGCCGCCGCGCTCGCCTGCACGGTTGCCGAAGGGCTTGCGGTGGTGATAGTGCCCGGGGTAACGGTCGCCTCCGCGGTGGGGGTGTGAACAGTACCGGCAGTCGGGGTGCTCTCAGTAACCGTTGCGGTGCGGGTGGGGCTGGCGGTTGCCTTCGCGCTCGTAGCGCTCGGGCTGGGGGTTGCGGTGGCACTCGGGGAGGCGGTGGTGGCTCCTCCGGAGCACGCCGACAGAGCCAGTAGGAGCGTGGCACCGAGCGCTACGGGGCTGTACCGCTTAGCGGTGCGGAGAGTAGTAGAAGAAGTCTGGGTAGAGTGCTTCTGTGCCGGATGCATGGTGACCTTTCTGCGTCATCGGTTCGGGTTCCTACCCAGTATTCTAAAGACGCTACCTGTGAGCTAGCTATGTGGATATGACATCTCAAGGACTCGCGAAATAGCCCCAAGAGCACAAAAGGAGGGGCTCCCCGGCATTGCAGGGAGCCCCTCCTGAGCTATCGACAAACCATTATGCCCGCGCGCTCCGTTTTAGAACTGACCGCCACCAATCGGAACCGAGTAGGTTCCGCCATCGTGGCAGGTCATCATGCCATCCTCCGGCTCGCCGTAGCAGGTAATCTGTTTGCCGGAAGCAGCGGGGAATGTCGTCACATTATTCGGGCGCAACATGAGCGTGTTCGCAGTCGTGCTCTCAGCATGCAGGGTCGCGGGGGCAACATCCTCCACGCGCTCATCGTAGGCACCCGTAGCAAAATTCATGCGGGTGATGCGCACCGGCGCCGAGAAGGTACGACCCACCGCACCGTTACCATCGGTGAGCTGACCGCCCAGACGACGCTCACAGGTCAGAGTCGACTCAGCGGGATTCAACTCGCAGACGGTGCGCTCATCGTAGCTCTTGAAACGGTAGTAGCCGGCACCGGAATCGTACCGGGCAGAATCCATGAGGAACGGAATGTCGGGAGCGTCCGGATTCTGCAGGCGAGCCACGAAGACGACATCCTCGCCAATAGTGCATTCGGGGGCGCCGCGGTCCTCACGACGGTTCTCCGCCATCTCGTACTGCGGGTTCCAGTAGCAGGTGGCATCCTGAACCTTCGCAACCTGATGCTGAGTCAGGTTGTCGTCAGCACGCGGGGTGGTGACGTACTCGGTCAGCACATCCAGTGCGTGGGCGCAGTCCACGGTACCGCGCAGCACAATAATTTCCGCGCCGGTCTTCAGGTAGCCCTTACGTCCGATGTGTCCGCAGCGCTCGCCGGCGGAGGCGCGTTCAGCCTCCACCTTTTCGGGCGCGCGAGGAGTGTCACCGGTGGGGCTTGCTGCCGCGGTGGGGGTTTCCTTCGCATCAGCGGGTGCGGAGGACTCGGATGCCTTCGCCTCGGCGCTCTCTGCGGGAGCCGGCACCTGAGTCTCGGTGACGGTCGGCTCGGTCTTCTTCGTCGGCGACGGGGACGCCGTGGAGGAAGGAAGCGGGTACTTCGAGTGGTTAGCCGTGCCGGAGGGGCTGGGGGTCGACGAGGAGTTTTCGCTCTGAGAACCGCCGAAGCAGCCGGTCAGGGCGAGGAGCAGGGCGGCGGCGCATCCGGTAGCGCGCATCGTGCGGCGGCCCCAACCGGCGGGGCCTGCCTGAGTGTGGTGAAACGACATCGTTATCTCTCCCGGGAATGAACCTTTTGCACCCTTTGCAGAAGGTATTTAAAGCATACGCTTCACCCCGTTCAAGATTCGGTTTATTACAGCGGAGCGCCAGCCTCTACTTCTGCGGCAGGTAGGAGCTCAGCAGTTCACGCTGCTCGGGGGTCAGTCGAGTCAGTTGCCCCGCGATGGAGTCCCAGAACGCCAGCACGGTAAAGGCGCGCACGCATTCGCGGCCATCCACCGGGGAGAGAATCGAGTAGCCAATCCGCACGGAGGCGGCGCTGACCTTCTCCACGCGCAGGCACACGGGTACGGGCTCGCCAGTGTAGGGTAGCTGAGCCAGATAGCGGATACCGTGCTCGGCGATGAGTGCCTGCACGCCCTCGGCGACCAGCTCGAACAGCGGAATCGGAGGCTGCGGTGCCACGCTTGGCTTCTCACCGGACGACGGAGGCGGGCCGAAGAGCGCCACGCGGGCTTCTTCCATGACCGAGAGGATTGCAACGTTGTTGACGTGGCCGTAAGCGTCCATGTCGCCCCAGCGGGCGGGAACGTGCACCAGCAGTTCGTCGGTGGTACCAGCCTCAGAGGCGGCGTTCTTTTCGGGGGTGTTTTCGTGGCTTTGCATGGTTTTAACTCTACTCCCCCGCCGCTTTGAGGGGGCTGTTCACACAGGTTCGCACTATAAAGCAAATGAACACATTATCTAGGTTTAATGCTCTAAAAATATGTTCAGAAATTAAAATGATGAGGCTCGAAAGCTACGATGCTTTCGAGCCTCATCCAACACACAGACATTTGAACGCATACAAGATCATACGGTTCACTGTCTATCATAGACCCGCTCTGAGAGCCCACGGTATTTTTACGGGTTTATTACGAGGAATTCCGAAAAGTTTCCGTATTTTTCGTTTATTACTCGCACTAGCCGCGGACTACCCTGATCAAGGCCTCAGGGAACAAAGCTCCCAGAGCGCAGAACCGCAGTTCTTAACGGCCCAGCTTCGCCGCGGTCTCCAGAGCATGGTCGGCGTCGTACTTCATGGCGTCATACTCGCCGGTTGCCTGCTGAGCCTCCACAAAGGTCTGCTCATCAATCACGTGAGTATGGCGGATACGAGCAAAGTACAGCAGGCTCAGGACCACAAAGTAGCCCACACCCACCACAGCCGGAATCATGGAACCGCGCACCATGAAGAGCGCAACCCACACCGCGAAGAGCAGCAGAACGCCGACAGCAGCGGTGAACTGGCCACCCCACAGGCGGAAACCATCGGTCGCCGGCTCAACACGCTTGTACACAATGTAGGCGAACAGAATCAGAACCCACACGGTCAGCGCGCACACCATAATCACGAAAATCATGGAAAGGAACGCTTCCTTCGGGCTGTACAGCGCCAGCAGAATAGCAATGACCATGCCGCTGGTCGATAGCCATACCGCACGAGCCGGAACGCCAGCGCGGTTCACCTGAGCCAGCTGGATAGGCGCCATACCGTCAACCGCCAGCGAGTGCATCAGACGCGCACCCGCGTACAGGTTCGCGTTCGCGCTCGACAGCGCCGCAATCAGCACCACAAAGTTCACGAAGTGCGCCACGCCGTGCACGCCCAGCTGCTCAAAGACCAGAACGAACGGGGAAGCCTCCACCGCATCGCCCAGACCCGACGCCGAACGCCACGGAATAATAGCCACAACAATCAGGACCGCCAGCACGTAGAAGGTCGCCAGACGAACCATCATCGCCTTAGCCGAGGAACGCACCGATCGGGAGGGATCCTTCGCCTCCGCGGCAGAAATCGAGATCATCTCAATACCGCCGAAGGAGAACATCACAACAGCCAGCGACAGCCACACCGACTGCGGGCCGTTCGGCATGAAACCACCATCGTTGAAGAGGTTCGCGGTACCCACCGCAGCGTGGCCGGGCAGACCGAAGAAAATCAGGCACAGACCCACCAGCAGGAAGGCAACAATCGAAATGACCTTAATGGAGGAGAGGAAGAACTCCAGCATGCCGAAGGACTTCACGCTCGTCAGGTTCAGCACAATCAGCGCCACACCAAACGCGGCAATACCCGTCCACAGGGGAAGCTGCGGCCACCAATAATTGAGGTAGGTCGCCACCGACACCAGCTCAACACCGGCAATCAGAACAGTCGCCGTCCAGTAGGCGATGCGAGTCAAAAAGCCCGCGAACGGGCCCAGGTAGCGGGTAGCGATAGTGCCGAAACCGCCGCGGACAGGGTAGCGAACCGCCATTTCACCGGTTGCCGCACCAATCACCGAAGCGAGCGCAGAACCAATAGCGTAAGTGAGAATGACCGCAGGACCAGCCATCGCGATGGCGGTGCCCGAGCCCAAGAAGAGGCCCGTACCAAGCGCGGAACCCATCACAATCATGGTCATCTGTCCGTGGGACAGAGAACGCTTCAGGGTGCGCTGCCCGGCGGTCCCCGCTGCAGCCTGGCTGCGGGTATCGTCGTTGTGGGACACGAAGGTGCCTTCCGTCAGTACGCCTTAGGGGCGTGATGTGCAATGTGTGCTCGCACCCGGCTCCCGCGGCCTCATATCCTCGGTGACAGGTGCGAATAGTTAACTATTCTACGGGCACGCCCGAGCCGTTCAGAACGGCGCCGCCGGAACCCGCAGAAAGCGAAAGGCACCGGGCAGGGGCGCTCCCCCATCCGGTGCCTTTTCAGGTTCAGCCTCGCGAGGCTTTCACGCTATTTAGTGCTGTGCCGCGTTGGTGTCTTCGTCGGCGTGCATAGCGTCCAGGTCGGGGCGCTCATAACCGCCCTGAACCTTCGACGAGATGGCGTAGCCGATAGAAATCAGCACAAAGAAGACGATGCCGACCATGATGGATTCCTGAACACCAGAGCCGGGCAGCATGAACATTGCCGCCAGGGTCGCCAGAACACCCGTCAGAGCCAGACCAGCGGTGACGCGGCCACCCAGCACGGTGAAGGAGGATGCGTTCTTCTGGTCCTTCTTGTACGCCTGGTAGGTCAGCAGAATCATGATCCACACAATCAGGATGCACAGGGTCACCAGCGCCATGAGCAGGGCGAAGATGTCGCCAATCTTGGCAACAGCCATCACGGTCGCCACAACAACGCCGGTGAAGGAAATCAGCAGAGCCACGACCGGCACACCGCGCGAGGAGGTGCGGGCAGCCACTGCGGGAGCCATACGGTCAGAGCCCAGGGCGTGCAGCAGGCGGGTTGCCGCGTACAGGGAGGCGTTCGCACCCGAGAGCGCAGCAACGAGCACCACGAAGTTCATGATGTCCGCTGCGAAGGGGATACCCAGTTCAGAGAAGACCAGCACGAACGGCGACTCGGTCAGCTCCGAGTTCTGCGCGGCAGTCTGCCAGGGCACCAGGCAGAGAATAATCGCCATGGACACCACGTAGAAGGTGGACAGACGCCAAATCATTGCCTTCACGCTGGTTGCCACTGAGCGTGCCGGGTCCTTCGCCTCCGCTGCGGAAAGGGAAATCATTTCCACACCGCCGAAGGAGAACATGACAACAGCCATCGAAATCCAGATAGATGCCGGGCCGTTCGGCAGGAAGCCGCCGTCGTTCACGAGGTTAGCGGTACCCGCCGCAGCGTGACCGGGCAGACCCACGAACACCAGCAGCACACCAATCACCATGAACACGATGACGGCAGAAACCTTAATCGACGAGAGCAGGAACTCCAAGGCGCCGAAGGACTTCACGCTCACCAGGTTCAGCACCAGAATAATCGCGCCGAAGAGAGCAACGAACACAGCCAGGGGAACATCCGGGAACCAGTACGCCATGTAGTGGCCAACCGCCACCAGCTCAGCACCCGCCAGCGGCACGGTGCATGCCCAATACGCCCAGCGAGTCAGGTAGCCACTAAAGGGGTTCAGGTATCGGCTGGCAATGGTACCGAAACCGCCCTGGACGGGGTGACGCACGGACATTTCACCCGCGCACGCAGCAATGGTTGCCGCAATCATCGAACCAATAGCGTAAGAGAGGATTGCGCCGGGGCCCGCAATCTTAATGGCGGAGGAGGAGCCCAGGAACAGGCCCGTACCCAGCGCCAAGCCCATCGCAATCATGGTCAACTGGCCGTGGGAGAGGGAACGATTCAACGAGTCGTTCTTCTCCGACTGCTCGGGGGTGTTCCCCTGCAGTTTAGACATAACGCATCTCTTTCTTATACATGCTGTGTATTGAACAAGTCTGAAATGGCAATGCCGCCCAGGCGTTAGGCCGGGCGGCTCTGCACATCAGCTGTAAGGAGGTTAGCTTATGCCACGTACTCCAGTTCGTGACGCTTGAACCAACCAATAATCGGGTAGCTGATCGGCATGAGGAGCACCTCGACCAGGCACTTATAGATATAGCCAATCAGCACGTAGTTGATGAACGCTTCCGGGGTGTCGATGCCGAGTACCGGTGCGGCGATTGAGCAGAAGATGACCGTGTCGAGCAGCTCACCAACCAGGGTGGAGACAATCATGCGCAGCCACAGGAAACGGCCCTTGCATGCCTTCTTCATCGCTACCATGACCCAGGCGTTCAGGGTCTGACCGAAAAGGTAGCCGAGCAGGGAGCCCGCAAAAATCTGCCAGACCGGGCCGAGAACCTGTGCGAACGAATCCTGGCCGGTGTAGAAGCTTGCCGGCGGCAGGTGCACAATCAGCAGGAAGCACAGGGCAGCAAAAGCAGCCGAGCTGAAGGACGCCACAATGGCGCGGCGGGCACGCTTGAAGCCGTACACCTCAGAGAGAAGGTCACCAATAACGTAGGCGAGAGGGAAAAGGAAGAAACCACCATCGGTGACGATGGTGTTACCGATGAGGGGCAGTTCGAAGGGCAGCGGACCGAACTCCACGCCCTTGGTTGCACCAATATTCGAAATGATCAGGATGACGCAGGACGCGCCCAGCAGCAGATCAAAGTAGCCGCGGCGACCAGCCCAGGGCACCTTAACGGTGCTCGTCTGAGCCTTAGATTCGCTAACGGGTTTAGCCATTACTTTCCCCAAGTCTTTCTTCATGCGATGTGTTTCTTGACGCGAGGACACCGCCCTCACGCGTGGTGGGTGAGCGCGCTATGCAGGGCGCTACTCACCGGCTCGTCTGCCACCCGAGCCTATCTAATAGTACCTATATGCCGTGGCGGCGGCAGGTTTCTGCGCCTCTTTCAAGAGTGTGGACGCGGCATGCACCCGGTTACCCGGTGTGGGATGCCTGCGGTACCATCCCATCCCGATAGCGGCAGAACCCACACATTTACAATGGAGGTATGAAGAGACTGAGCCGCAGAGTTCACCGCAACGGAGTTTACCGCAGCGGCGCTCACCGTACTGAGCAGGTCGCATCCCTGCTGGAAGCGGGTACGGGTCGTGCTCTACGCGCCTCGATACGACGTTCTGCGCGTCGAGTGCAGAAGAGGCGGCACCGCAATCAGCGGCGGCTGAGCGCACATATCCCGCGGTTGCATCCGCTACTGACCTATGCGGCGCATGCGGTTCGTGCCGGCATTTCTCTGTTGGAGCCGATGCTGCTGGCGTCCTCTGAGCTTCTCGGCTACCGGTCGTTTACGCATCGCGGGCGCAATATCTACTACCGGGTCGATAACCTGCACCTTCTGACCGAGTCTGAGTCTGCGCCCGGTGTGCTGTTCTATTTTGATGGTGATCATCTCTCCCGTGCCGGTAGTCGTCTGCTGCGCCGCACTTCGCCGTTGCGTGCAGAGTTGGCGCAGGTGGCGGCTGAGTTCAACATGCTGTCCGTGCCGGTGCTCTCGCCGGGTAGCCTGCGGGAGCCGCGCCTGACCGATGCCGGCTCTTATGCGCCTCCGCTGACCTATAACTGGTGGGTTCGCGCCCGCTCAAACGGCAGGATGGTCCGCGCCCTCATTGAGGAGATTGCCCTGGCGTACGGGGTGGATATGAGCCGCGTCTGGCTTGCAGGCTATTCGGGAGGCGCGGAGTTCCTTAGCTATGAGTTGCTTTCGCACGATGTTGAGTGGATTCACGGAGGCGGCGCGACCTTCATCGGCGGCGGCGGCGCTGACGGCGTGCCGGAACGGGTGCGTGAACAGGCTGCGCTGAATCCTTCTTCGCATGAGCGCCTGCTGATGAGCTGGCATGTGGGTGTGCTGGATGGGCGTTCGCCGTCTGGTCGTCGTCGCATGGCGACAAGTTCTGAGGGGAGCTGGTCGGCGCGTATTGCAGCGCAGGAGGGCAGCGCGTTCTACGAGAGTTTGGGGGCGCGGACTCTTCTGCAGGTGACTCCGGGGCGTGGCCATACGGGGTATCCGATTGCGTCGCTGGTGGGGGCTGATTTGGCGGCGGCTACGCGTTTGGGGTTCCTGTAGGGGCTGCGTTTTGTCACAGGTTGTTTTGTCATAAACATGAAAATTCGCATGGATTACGCAAATTTCTTGGTGACACATTCAATAAATTCGTCATTTGCTGACGATTTGGGGTAGAGTGTCACTATGCCTCGTATTTCTGCAGCAACCAACGCCGCCCAGCGCGAAAACACCAAGCGCGCCATCCTCAACTCCTTCGGCGAAATCCTCTACAACCGCGGCCTCTCCGGCCTGACCATGACCGACGTCGCCAAGAACGCCGGCATCGGCCGCACTGCGGTCTACAACTACTTCGCTGACATGGGCGAACTGCTGGTCGCCTACGCCCTAGACGAGACCGAACGTTTCCTCAACGAGCTGCGCGTCGGCCTGGAGGGCATCGAAAACCCGATTGACCAGCTCGCCGTGTACATTCGCTTGCAGATCAACGACCTGGCGCGCCGCCACCTGCCCCCGGGCCCTGCGATGCGCTCCATGCTCTCCCCCGAGTCCTACGCAAAGCTCGGCAAGCACGTGCACGAGCTGCAGATGGTACTGGCGCATATTCTCTCTGCCGCCATTGCTGAGAACTACATTCCTAAGAACGATATTCGCGAACTGGCGATGCTCGTGCACGGTTCGCTCTCTTCGAGCGCTGGCCGCGCCGAGGACGCGCCGGATGAGGAGACCCGCGAGCGTCAGATTCTGAATACCATCCGTTTTATTCAGATGGGCTTGGGCGCGCGTTTTGATGCCGAGGGCAACCCGGTTCGCCTGGACTCCGAGGAGTCTCTGCCGGAGCAGTCCCCGCTGCAGGAGGCGGGCCTGAAGGTCGCATCCTAAGCGTGGCACCTCTGAATCGCGGAACCTGAACCGCGAAACATAGCGCAGTTATACGTTCATAAGAATGCCGCGGACCTGATACTTCATTGCATCGGTCCGCGGCTTTTTCTATATTCGGGTGGGTTTTTACGCGCCGGGCAGCAGCGCCGGGGAGATAGAGTCCAGGTCCAGCACGCGTGCGTACATGACGGCGCGGCGGTGCAGCGCGTTTCGGAGCGCGCGGTGCACGCCGTCTTCGAGGTAGAGTTCGCCACCCCATTTGACGACGTGCGGGAAGAGGTCGCCGTAGAAGGTGGAGTCTTCCGCGAGTAGGGTTTCGAGGTTGAGGGTCTTCTGGGTGGTGATGAGGGTGTCGAGGCGTACCTGCTGCGGCGGGATTCCTCCCCAGTCGGCGTGGGTCATGCCGTGCTGCGGGTAAGGGCGGCTGTCGCCTACTTTTTTGAAGATCATGGTGGTGCTTTCTGCAGGTATGGGGCGCCTCGGCGGCGCGTGGAACCGTGGGGGTTCTGAAGAAATAGTACCAAGGGTATAAAAAATCCCCGGTCTTAGAATCTAAGACCGGGGATCGGTGGCGGAGGATGGGGGATTTGAACCCCCGAGGGCTGTTAACCCAACACGCGTTCCAGGCGTGCGCCATAGGCCGCTAGGCGAATCCTCCAGCTATGTTTCCTACGCATTGCGTAGGCAACGAATAAAACTTTACTACGCTTTTGCGAAGCATGCAAGCCCTAGACGATAAAAGTAACAGAAAGCACATTTATGGGTGCTTGTACCCCTGTTTTTGGGCATGAAAAAACCTCCTACGCACCCGCTGAGGATCCGGATTCTGAGCGCGCGAAGAATCAAATCCGGATCCGAAGCCGTCGAACGACAGTGAGACGGGTATGACGGGCGTGAACTACCCAGGTGCCTGATTTTGGGCATAGAAAAACCCCTTACGCACCCGTCATAGCTCGAATACCCTTGCTACCTTCCGGTCCTGGGGGAGTTTTCCAAGATAACGCCACGTAAGAGGCAAGAACCAGTGTACCGGATTTTTGGGTTCTTGGGAATTCGGTGCATCCGCGGTATTTCTGTGGGCGTACATGCCACCCGGGTGGGCATCCGGGGTAGTGCTGTTGTGGTGGTGTGTTCGCCGGTGACGGCAGGCCTCTCGGGCCGGGGGTAAAGCGTCTAAAATGGTAGGGATTGTCCTATCCGCACCCCCGAGTTGAAGAGGTTGCTGTGAGCACTGCCCTTTATCGTCGTTATCGCCCCGAGACCTTTGCTGAGGTTATCGGGCAGGAGCACGTGACCGAACCTCTTATGGTCGCTCTGGAGAAGAACCGTGTGAATCACGCGTACCTGTTTTCGGGCCCGCGTGGTTGCGGTAAGACCACGTCGGCGCGTATTTTGGCGCGTTGCTTGAACTGTGCGCAGGGTCCGACTCCGACTCCGTGTGGTGTGTGCGATTCGTGCCGTGAGCTGTCGCGTGATGGCGGCGGTTCCCTTGACGTGATTGAGATGGACGCGGCGAGCCACGGCGGTGTGGATCATGCCCGTGACCTGCGTGAGCGCGCGACCCTGGCGCCGGTGCGTGACCGTTACAAGATCTTCATTATTGATGAGGCGCATATGGTGACCCGTGAGGGTTTCAATGCGCTGCTGAAGATTGTGGAGGAGCCGCCGGAGCACGTGAAGTTTATCTTCGCGACGACCGAGCCGAATAAGGTGCTGGGTACGATTCGTTCGCGTACTCACCATTACCCGTTCCGCCTAGTTCCGCCGGAGGTGCTTCTGCCGTTCCTGCAGAGCCTGTGCGATCAGGAGCAGGTGCCGGTTGAGCCGGGCGTGCTGCAGCTGGTGATTCGCGCTGGCGGCGGTTCGGTGCGTGATTCGCTGTCGATTCTTGACCAGCTGATGGCTGGTGCGTCGTCGCAGAACGGTATTGAGTATGACCGTGCGGTGGCGCTGCTGGGTTATACCCATGCGCAGCTTCTGGATGAGGTCATTGATGCGTTGGGTGCGAAGGATGCGCCGACTCTCTTTGGCGCGGTGTCGCGTGTGGTGGCGACCGGTCAGGATCCTCGCCGTTTTGTGGAGGATCTGCTGGAGCGTCTGCGTGACTTGATTGTGGTGAAGGCTGTTCCGCAGGCTGCGGGTCAGATTTTGCAGGGTCTTCCGCAGGATCAGTTGGAGCGTCTGGGTCAGCAGGCTCAGGCTTTGGGTGAGCGTGAGCTGACGGTTGCTGCGGGTACGGCGAATGAGACTCTGAATGGTATGACGGGTGCGGCGAATCCGCAGCTTCAGCTGGAGTTGCTGTGTGCTCGTCTGCTTCTGCCTGCGGTGGAGGGTTCTGCCGGTGGCGCTGAGGTTGCGGCGTTGGCTTCTCGCCTGCAGGTTTTGGAGCGCCGCGTGGCTTCTGGTGCTGCTGGTTCCGCGGGTTCTGCTGGTTCTGCCCCGGCGCAGGGCGGCATGTCTGCGGCTCGCGCGGCGGGTATGGCGGCGGCTGGCCTGGCTCCTAAGACCCAGGTGTCTGCACCCCAGACTTCTCAGGAGCAGGCAGCCCCTCAGCAGAGCGGCTCTCAGCAGGGCAGTTCTCAGCAGGCCAGCGCGGGTGCTCCCCCGCTGGCTGGTGCGCCTCTTGCTGCGGCTACCCCGCAGTCTTCTGGCGCCCCGCTTAGCACTGCGCCCCTGGCACCGGCAGCACAAGCACCTGCAACTCAGGCACCTGCAGCTCCGACCGGTGCTCCCCTGGCGGGTAACGCCCCTGCGGCGCCCAATGTTGCAGAGGCACCGAATGCCCCGGCCGCTCCTGCAGTCGCTCCGGCGGCCACCCCCTCCGCGCCTTTGAAGCTTGACCCGAATGACCCGCTGTCGGCGGTCCAGGGCAATTGGCGCGCCATCCTTAACCGAATGAGCGTTCCCGGTGCAGCGGAGCAGCTGATGAAGGTTCGCCCCGCCCGCATGGACGGCGCAACCCTGTACGTGAGCGCCGACATTGCGACCCTGCGCGCGGTCAAGGGCTTTGTGCCCGAGCTGACTGCCCGCGTGAGCGAGTTCCTGCGCCGTCAGGTGACCATTCATGCTCAGGTGGCAAAGCCCGGCGAGCAGGCTAAGCCCGTCCCGGCGGCGGCGCCTGTAGCGCAGCCTACCCCCGTACAGCCCCCTGCTACGGCGGTTCCTGCACCGCAGGCACCTCAGCAGCCCGTTCAGCAGACTCCCCCGCAGCCCTCTCAGCCGGCGCCTCTGGCTGATGGTCCGCGCGGCGGTGAGGATGCGTGGCGTCGCCACGGTCAGCCGCTGACCGGCGCAAACAGCTCCGAGTCCACGAGCGTGGATGCGCCCCTGGGTGCGTGGGAGGTTGCCCCGATTCCGCAGAGCGCCCCCGAGGAGGCACCCCAGCAGGCTGCCCCGGCTGGTCCTCTCGCGTCCGAACCCCAGGTTGCCCCGCAGGCACCGATTCAGGAGGCTCCGGCGGTACAGGCAGGCCCGGCGGGTGGTTTTGGTGAGCGTGATTCCTTTGCCGCATCCGGCAGTGGAGTTCCGCAGCAGGAAAGCGCCCCGGGGCCCCAGCATGCACAGGAACCCCAGCATGCACAGGAGCCTCCGTTCTCGCAGGAGCCCCCTCACGTGGAGGAACCGCCGTACGAGGAGGAGCCCCCTTTTGAGGATGAGCCTCCCTACGCTGAACCTGTAGCACCGGCTGGTCCGCTCGCATCTCCGGTTGAGCCTGCAGGTCCGCTTGCACCCGCAGCACCGATTGCTCCGGCGGGTCCGCTGGCTACTCCCCCGCAGGTGGCTCAGGCTGATAACGCGCCAGTCGATAACGCGCCGGCACGCGAAGAAAAGCCCGAGCAGCCCGCTGCACCAGAACCTGTAGCACCGGCACAGGCTGCTCGTCCGGCACGCGCCGCATCCGATGAGGACTACGTCTCTGAGGATGACGAGAAGGTCGAAAACAGCACCTTCATCGGTCTGCGCGCTATCGAAAAAATTATTGGTGGCACCGTCATTGACGAACGCCCCCTGCACCAGCCCTAATCCGGGAACCTAACACCCGGAAAGTGCCGCGCCCGCCATCGCACCGATGGCGGGCGCACTCATTCCCGCCGCATACTCGCTACGCGAAACGCCCCTAAACTGTCAGGGGTTGGGTGCATACTCATAACGTCGCCCAAGAGCAACACATCAGCACAACACACCGCATCAGAAGGAGAAGCCATGTACGAGGGAGCAGTTCAAAACCTCATTGACGAGCTCGGCCGCCTGCCAGGCGTGGGCCCCAAGTCGGCTCAGCGCATCGCTTTTCACATTCTGAATGCGGACGCTGCCGATATGGCGCGCCTAGCCAACGCGATTTCCACGGTGAAGACGAGCGTAAGCTTCTGTGAGGAGTGCGGTAACGTCTCCGAGACGAAGCTGTGCTCGATTTGCCGTGATGAGCGCCGCGACCCGTCCGTGCTGTGCGTGGTTGAGGAGTCCAAGGACGTGGTCGCGATTGAGCGCACCCGTTCTTTCACCGGCCGCTATCATGTGCTCGGCGGCGCCATTAACCCGCTGGCGGGCGTGGGCCCGGAGCAGCTGCGTATCCGTGAGCTGGTGTCCCGCCTGGCGGATGAGCGCATCCAGGAGATTATTCTGGCGATGGACCCGAACCTTGAGGGTGAGGCGACCGCAACCTACCTCTCGCGCATGCTCGTGCCGCTGGGTGTGCGTCTGTCGCGCCTGGCGTCGGGTCTTCCGGTCGGTGGTGACCTGGAGTACGCGGACGAGATTACCCTGGGCCGCGCGCTGGAGGGCCGCCGCGTCATTAGCGAGGGCACGGCGGTGGCTCACACTGCCGCCGAGGATTTTGAGCGCGTGAACCGCGAGGAGGAGCAGGAACGTGAGCAGGCGGCTCAGGTTCAGGCTCAGGAGGCGAAGCAGAACCGTCGCCGCTGGAATTCGAGCATGTTCGACGACCTGGATTCTGAAGATTCTGCCGTTCCCGCCCCGCAGGAGGCTGAGGGCGTGCAGGGCACGGTGGATGAGCAGCTGATTGAGCAGGTTCTGCAGGAGGCTGAGGAATCCCGCGATGAGGGCTCCCCTGCCGATACTGAACCCGCCGCAGAATCCACCCCTGACCTGGGCGAAGACTCCGCCGAGGAGGCTCCGGCGAGCGCCGCCTCCGAACCCGTCTCCGAACCCACTGAGGCGCCCGCAACCGAGCAGGCGGAAGATGCTCCGGAGGTGTTCCGCACCCCCGACTACGAGGAGAAGATCCGCTCGATTCAGAACGCCCCGTTGCGCACCCCGAAGCCGGATGTTCCGCCGCTGCCGGGTGTCACCTACGTGAACCCGTGGACCTAAAAACTCGCCTTTACTGGCTTGTTGTACCCGCCTCCGCACCCCGCATCGCCACCGCGTAATACTACGTAATATTTCACGGGGCAATACATACGGGGGCGCAGTTCGCCGCTTGCACTGAACGCCGTCTACTATAAATGAGGAGCCGGCGTCTGCCGGTAGCACACAAAGTAACTGACCTGGAGATATCTATGAGCCTGATCGTCCAAAAGTTCGGCGGTTCCTCCGTAGCGGATGCGGAGGGCGTCAAGCGCGTTGCCCGCCGCGTCGTGGACACTCAGAAGGCAGGTAACGATGTGGTCGTCGTGGTGTCCGCTATGGGTGACACCACCGATGAGCTGCTCGACCTTGCCGCAGAAGTCACCAGCAATGTCACTCCTTCCCGCGAGCTGGACATGCTGCTGACTGCCGGTGAACGCATTTCGACTGCCATCCTGTCGATGGCTATTAACGACCTGGGCGCTAAGGCTCAGTCTTTCACTGGTTCTCAGGCTGGCATGATTACCGACGGCGTGCACGGTTCTGCGCGCCTGGTGGAGGTCAACCCGGACCGTATCCGTGAGTCGATTGAGGCTGGCAACATTGCGATTGTGGCTGGTTTCCAGGGCATGAACCGTCAGAGCGGCGACATTACCACTCTGGGCCGCGGCGGTTCCGATACGACCGCTGTTGCGTTGGCGGCTGCTCTGAAGGCTGATGTGTGCGAGATTTACTCGGACGTGGACGGCGTGTTCACCGCCGACCCGCGCATCGTGCCGACCGCGCACAAGCTGGATACCGTCACTAGCGAGGAGATGCTGGAGATGGCGGCGAATGGTGCGAAGATTCTGCACCTGCGCAGTGTCGAGTATGCTCGTCGTTTTAATTTGAAGCTTCACGTGCGTTCTTCGTTCTCGAACCTTGAAGGCACCATTGTGATCCCGGAGGAGTCCGCGGAACTGACCCCCACCCATCTGAAGGAGATTCCCTTGGAACAGCCCCTGATTTCTGGTGTTGCGCACGATCGCACCCGCGCAAAGATTACCGTTGTTGGTGTTCCGGATGTTCCCGGTTCGGCAGCGAAGGTGTTCGGCCTGCTGAACGAGGCGAAGGTGAACCTGGACATGATTGTTCAGAACGTTCCCACTGACCGCCCGGGCGTGACCGATATTTCCTTCACTCTGGATCAGGCGCAGGGCCCGACCGCGCTGAAGGCCCTGGAGGATGCTAAGGCTGAGCTGGGCTTCCAGGAGGTTATTTACAACGAGTCGGTTGGTAAGCTGTCGCTGGTTGGTGCCGGCATGAAGACCAACCCCGGCGTTTCGTTCACTTTCTTTGAGGCGCTGTCTGCTGCTGGCGTGAACATTGACATGATTTCGACTTCTGAGATCCGTATTTCGGTGATTACTGAGCTGAGCAAGCTGGATGAGGCTGTTCGCGCGGTGCACACTGCGTTCGGTCTGGATGCTGAGGGTGAGGCTACTGTTTACGGTGGTACTGGCCGCTAGGGTTTAGCTCGTTTGTGAGCTGTACGCTTCGGGAGGGGCGGTGCTGGTTTATTCCAGTACCGCCCCTCCCCTTTTTCTGTGTATGTGTGGGCGTGCGGGTGCTCTACTCTAGAAGCATGAGTAGTGTTGTGTTTTCCCAGGTGATGGATGGCTCCGAGTGGCGTGCCGCAGAGGCGGCGCATGAGGCGCGTGCCGGCCGATACGCCGACCCGTTTGCGCAGCGTCGCGCCCGCCACGAAGTGCACCCCGTGGAAGACTTCCTCTTCACCTACTACACGCTCAAGCCCGGCCAGTTCAAGCGCTGGCACCCCGGCGCCGGCGTCATTCTGCTGGATGCGCCCGAGCGCGCCTCCTGGCGTTTCTACCGGTCTGCAACCGAGCAGGAGCTCCTTGACGCTGGCTGCACCCCCGAGGTGGCGCGCGCCCAGGCGGATGCCGCCTCCGCCGTCACGGTGGACGTCACCGGTTTTGTGGAGCGCCGTGCTACCGCCCTCGCCTTCACCCACGAAATCCTGCGCAACACCGCCGCGAAGAAGGGGCAGTTCGGTTGCTTCGGCATGCACGAGTGGGCGATGGCGTACAAGTCGGTGGAGAACAACATCCGCCACGACTACCTGGAACTGCGCCTGGGCGCGGAGGGTACGGACCGTGTGGTGGAGGAGCACCGCATCCGCTGCTCGCACTTTGATGCGTTCCGTTTCTTCATGCCGCAGGCAGCACCGATGAACGAACTGCAGCCGACCCGCGAATCCCAGCGTTTTCTGGAGCAGCCCGCGTGTCTGCACGCGAATATGGACGTGTACAAGTGGGCGTATAAGCTGCTGCCGCTGGTTGATTCGGCCCTGGTCATGGATTGTTTCGACCTGGCGTGGGATGCGCGCGAACTGGATATGCGCGCAGCCCCCTACGATATTCGCAGCTGGGGATACGAACCGATTCCGGTGGAGACGACCGAGGGTAAGGCTGAGTATGTGCGCATTCAGCGTGAACTGTCGGAGCGTTCCATTGAGCTACGTGAGCGCCTGCTGCAGGTGTGCGAGCGCTATCTTCCGCCCCTCGAGGCGTAAAAGACGTGATTCGAGCCTCTTAGGGTATCCAACAACCGAACGCATACCCCCGTTACGGTCGTTAGTACGGTAAGATGAGATACGGCTCATACAGAACCCACGCACCCAAGGAGTGCCCACACATGGCCCGTATTGTTGTTGATGTTATGCTCAAGCCCGAAATTCTTGACCCGCAGGGTAAGGCTATTTCTCACGAGCTGCCCCGTATCGGCGTTGATTCTTTCGTCGATGTTCGCCAGGGTAAGCGCTTCGAGCTGACCGTCGAGGGTGAGGCAACCGAGGAGCACCTCGCGGCTGCCCGCAAGGCTGCTGAAGAGTTGCTCTCGAACCCCGTCATCGAAGACGTTGTGAACGTTTCGGTTCTGGAGGACTAATACCTATGGCAGAGTCCCTCGCACCTACTGAAGTCCCCCTGGTTGGCGACTTCTCTAGCTACTCCCCGAACCCCGCTTTCGCTGATGCACGCGTTGGCGTGGTGACTTTCCCCGGCACCCTGGATGACCGTGACGCTGCGCGCGCTGTCCGTCTGGCTGGCGGTACCGTCGTTGAGCTGTGGCACGACGACGCTGATTTGAAGAACGTTGATGCCGTCATTATTCCTGGCGGTTTCTCCTACGGTGACTACCTGCGTGCTGGCGCTATTGCTGCGAAGGCTCCCGTGATGCGTTCGGTGATTGATGCCGCTAACGCTGCTGGTACCTCCGGTTCCGCTCCCCTGCCTGTTCTGGGTATTTGCAATGGTTTCCAGATTCTGACTGAGTCTCACCTGCTGCCCGGTTCGATGATTAAGAACGATCACCGCAAGTTCATTTGCCGTGACCAGGTTCTGCGCATTGAGAATAACTCCACCTCCTGGACGAGCGATTACGCTGCTGGCCAGGAGATTGTTGTCCCGCTGAAGAACCAGGACGGTCAGTATGTTGCTGACCCGAAGACTCTGGAGGCGCTGGAGGCTGAGGGTCGCGTGGTGTTCCGCTACGTTGGTTTCAACCCGAACGGTTCCCGTAATGACATTGCTGGTATCAGCAATGAGCGCGGTAACGTGGTCGGTCTGATGCCGCACCCGGAGCACGCTGTGGAGCCGGGCTTCGGTCCTTCCTCTTCTGGTTTTGGTGAGGTTTCTCTGCGCGGTGGCGCCGATGGTCTCGGCGTGTTCACCTCGGTTCTTGCCAACCTGATTAACGCCCGCTAACGCACGACAAGGATTCTAAGAAGTTATGAGCGAAAAGCAGTTTAACCTCGACACCGTCGAGCACGCGGCGGCAACCCCGGACACCGAGCTCCCCTGGGCTGAGCTGGGCCTGAAGGAGAACGAGTTCGAGGACATTAAGGAGATTCTTGGTCGCCGTCCTACCGCGGCTGAGCTGGCAATGTACTCGGTCATGTGGTCCGAGCACTGCTCCTACAAGTCTTCTAAGGTTCATCTGAAGCAGTTCGGTGCGAAGGTCACCGATGAGATGAAGAAGGACCTGATGGTCGGTATCGGTGAGAACGCCGGTGTGACCGATATTGGTGACGGCTGGGCTGTTACCTTCAAGATTGAGTCCCACAACCACCCCTCGTATGTGGAGCCCTACCAGGGTGCTGCGACCGGTGTGGGCGGTATTGTGCGTGACATTATTTCGATGGGTGCACGCCCGATTGCTGTGATGGATCCGCTGCGTTTCGGCGCGATTGATCACCCGGACACCGCCCGCGTTATTGGCGGCGTGGTTGCCGGTATTGGTGGCTACGGTAACTCCCTGGGCCTGCCGAACATCGGCGGCGAGGTTGAGTTCGACTCCTGCTACCAGGCAAACCCGCTGGTCAACGCACTGGCTGTGGGCATTATGCGCCACGAGGACATCCGCCTGGCGAACGCATCGGGTGTGGGCAACAAGGTTGTCCTCTTCGGTGCGCGTACCGGTGGCGACGGCATCGGCGGTGCGTCGGTGCTGGCTTCGGAGTCCTTCGACGACACCAAGCCCTCGAAGCGTCCTGCCGTTCAGGTGGGCGACCCCTTCGCTGAGAAGGTTCTGATTGAGTGCTGCCTGGAGCTGTTCAAGGGCTCCGTGGTCGAGGGTATTCAGGACCTGGGTGCTGCGGGTATTTCCTGCGCAACCAGCGAGCTGGCTTCTAACGGTGAGGGCGGCATGCACGTCGACCTGACCAAGGTTCTGCTGCGTGACCCCACCCTGACCCCGGGCGAGATTCTGATGTCTGAGTCTCAGGAACGCATGATGGCTGTTGTCTCCCCCGAGAACGTGGAGCGCTTCGAAGCAATCATGAACAAGTGGGGCGTGGAGTACTCCTTCCTCGGTGAGGTGACCGACTCCGGCCGCCTGGTCATCGAGTGGGACGGCGAGGTCATCGTGGACGTTGACCCCCGCACCGTCGCACACGACGGCCCCACCTACGAGCGTCCCTACGCTCGCCCCGAGTGGCAGGACGACGTTCAGGCTAACCACTTCACCGGTTCGGCTGCTGACGACTCCCGCCCGCGCGGCAAGGAGCTGGGCGAGGCAATCAAGGCGTTCATGGCATCCCCGAACATGTGCTCCAAGTCCTGGATTACCAACCAGTACGACCGCTACGTTCAGGGCAACACCGCCCTGTCCATGCCGGATGACGGTGGCGTGGTGCGCGTGGACGAGAACACCAACCTCGGTGTTGCTCTGGCGACCGATGCTTCCCCGCGTTTCACCTACCTGGATCCGTACGAGGGTGCTCGCGCGTCCTTGGCTGAGGCGTACCGTAACGTTGCGACCGTTGGTGCACGCCCCGTGGCTGTGTCTGACTGCCTGAACTTCGGTTCTCCCGAGGATCCGGACGTCATGTGGCAGTTCGCTGAGGCTGTTCGCGGCCTGGCTGATGGCTGCATGGAGCTGGGTGTTCCGGTGACCGGCGGTAACGTGTCCCTGTACAACCAGACCGGTGGTAAAGCTATTAACCCGACCCCCGTGGTGGCGATGATGGGCGTGATGGATGACGTCACCCGCCGCACCCCTTCGGGTTGGGCTCCTGAGCATGACGGTCAGGCTATCTACCTGCTGGGTACCACTCGCGATGAGCTGGACGGCTCCGAGTGGGCTCGTTTCAAGGGTCACCTGGGCGGTCAGCCGCCGAAGGTTGATCTGGCTCTGGAGCGTCAGCTGGGTGACATGCTGGTGAACATGTCTCGTGACGGCATGATTGATGCCGCGCACGACGTGTCTGCTGGTGGTCTGGCTGCGGCTCTGTCGGAGGCTTGCCTGCGTTTCAACACCGGTGCCCGCATTGGTCTGGGTGAGGTTGCTGAGCGTGACGGCGTGGACCTGTTCACTCTGCTGTTCTCGGAGTCCCTGGGCCGCGTTGTGGTTTCGGTTCCGCGTTCTGAGGAGGTGCGCTTCAAGGATATGTGCACCGCTCGCCAGTTCCCCTTCGCACGTATTGGTGTGGTGGACGCTGAGTCGAACGCTCTGGACTTCCAGGATGAGGTTTCCATTGACCTGGATGAGCTGCGTGCAGCTCACGAGGGTACTCTCGCTTCTTACTTCGGTGAGGTTGCGAAGGGCTAGTTTTCGACTCGTTTGAGACTAACGCCGAAAGGGGCGGATGCTTGTGAAAGCATCCGCCCCTTTTGTTATGCCCGCTGGCTTGTGCGTTGAGCGGTGAGAGGTTGTGCGTTGAGGCGTTCTGTTTATGCGCGTTCTGGGTTTATGCCTCGGCGACCTTGCGGCCCAGCTGCGCGAACAGGGAGGCGTTAATGCGGAAGCCTTCGATGCATTCTTCGATGAGGGCTTCGCGCTGTTCGTCGGTCAGGGGTGCGTTGTCGAGCAGTTCGCGGTAGCCGTCCTTAAAGACCTTGGGCTTGGGCAGTTCGGTGAAGCGGTACATGCTCAGCGCTTCGGCGGGGATGCCGTAGTGGCGGTTGACGAGCGCTGCGACTGCCTGGCCGCCGGAGAGGTCACCGAGGTAGCGCAGGTAGTGGTGTGCGAGGTAGCGTTCGGGGGAGTTGATGGTGGCGCGGATACGCTCTACGTATTCTGCGGTTGCGGGCAGGGGCGCGTCGATGTCGCCGTCCTGGCCGAGTGCGCGGATGTCTGCACGGATGTATTCTGCGCGGTCGAGGCCGGGGTGGGTGAAGGGTTCGGTGATGGGGCTGGGTTCTGCGCGGTAGTGTTCGGAGACTGCCTCGAGTGCTTCGTAGATGTGCACGTACTGGTTGATGAGGCGCAGGTATGCCTCGGTGTTGAGGGAGCCGCCCATGAGGTCTTCCATGAAGGTGGAGTGTTCAGCGTTGTCGTGGACGTGCTTGGTGTTTTCCTTCAGGCGTGCGGAGAAGCGTTCCTGGGTGGTTTCGGGGGCAGTAATAGTCATGGTGAGTTCCTAAAGTGGCTTGTGGGTGAACAATAAATGTTTTAGTGACACAATGTCACCAAAACCTGTTAATGACATATTGTCACCAAAAACCGGTTTTGGCAATAGCTCTCACAAAAAATTTGCTAAGGTAAACCTCATACACAAGTCACCCTAGGCATTAAGTTACACAAACATAGGCTAATAGGGCTAGACTTGATACGAACACCACAATCACAGAATCCAAGGAGACACCGAATGTCTACCCCCTCTCTCACCAAGCGCACTTGGGCGTTCTTGGCTTCGGCAACCATCGGCCTCAGCGGCATCGCTGGCGTACCCGCGGCTTTCGCGGCTGAAACCAACTCCCACGTCAGCGCCGGTGAGGTAGCCGCAGCCTCAGAGCAGAGCCTGCAGGACGTCACCGTCAACTGGGGCCTGAAGAAGTCCTTCCGTTCCTACATCAACGGTCCCTTCTCCCAGGGCTCCCAGGAACTGACCGGCGTCACCACCAACGAAGACGGCTCCTACCACTTCACCTCCGCCAAAGGCACCGTAGCCAACGGCGAATACTCGGTCACCTTCACCGGCTCCTCGATTCACTACACCGCTCACCACGGTCTGCTGGAAGTCATCATCTCCGACCTCTCCGTCACCATTAAGGACGGCGTGGGCACCGTGCGCGCCAACGTTCAGTCGCGCCCCTACAACGGCAACACCACCCCGAACGACCTGGTCGAAACCAAGAACATGACCATCGGTACCTTCAACGCCTCCGGCCTGAAGGTTGAGGGTAACACCATCACCCTGCCCAGCGTTGACGAGGAAAACGGCACCCGCGTCAAGCTCTCCGAAGAGGCGACCGGCGCCTTCGCGGGCTTCTACAAGGCTGGTCAGGAGCTGGATGCGCTCAGCTTCTCCGCAACCATCGTGACCAAGGAAGCACCCGCGCCGAGCCCTGAGCCCAGCACTGAACCCAGCACCGAGCCAACTGCAGCGCCGACCGCAGAACCCAGCAGCGAGCCTTCCTCCGCACCGACCAGCGAGGCACCCAAGCCCGCCGAGCCCACCTCTGCAGCACCGAGCGCAGCCCCCACCTCCGCGGCACCCTCCTCC